>NZ_JBHURE010000018.1:0-101236 GCF_042674095.1 Lysinibacillus sp. NPDC056959
GTGCGAAAGCGAAGCGGCAGCTACAAATGTTTTAACTGTGCGAAAGCGAAGCGGCAGCTACAAATGTTTTAACTGTGCGAAAGCGAAGCGGCAGCAACAAAGCGCCCAGTCGGAACGGAAATCAAACACACGTTATCGTAATATACCTAAAAAATCCTCTACTCTACTATACCCTACAATCGGTTTATCTTCATTCAGCAGAAGATTCCCACCTCTGAAGGTAATGAGATGAATGTGGATCCTTTCAAATGGTGCAAAGACACCTACTGAAATAGAGGAACTCAATCTAAGAGCGCCACGTCCTGAGGCAACGACTGAGTGACCAACATCATGTTGCTGACGCTACGTTAGCACTGCGCTTTCGCAACAGAAAACATTTGTTGGCCCAAAGCCTCCGGCGGATGTCACGGATTTTGAATTGTGCGAGCACAATTCAAAATCCGGGCGCAATTACGCCAAGGCGAAATTGATTTTCTGTTACGATGTTTTTAAGAAAACTTATAAAATGATAAAGAGATGCCCGTTTGTGCGAACATCTCCTTAAATATATAACATGATTCAGTAATAGGTTTCACGCTTCGTGAACTAAAGAGGTTTGAAGAATTAAACTTCAAACTAAGGAGTCATTCAATAATTGCTGCATATCTTCATTTACGTTACTTGTAAATTGTAACCTTTCACCGGTCAATGGATGAAGCATCTTTAAGGACACACAATGTAATGCTTGTCTATTTATATGATCACGACTTCCACCATAAAGTTCATCTCCAACAAGTGGATGTCCCACAAAGGCCATATGCACACGAATTTGATGTGTTCGCCCTGTGTGCAACTTTAGTTGTATATGTGTCATCGGTTCACCCTTTAAATAAAAGTGCCTTAATATTGTCACATCTGTATGCGCAAATTGACCGTCCTCACGCACCTCACGCTCAATAATGCTCGTCTCCTTGCGTCCAATAGGAGCAATAATTGATTGTACATCTCGTGCCACATGTCCATGTACAATGGCTTCATATTGTCGAGAAATCTCTCCGCTACGCTGTGCAAGTCCCGTTAAATGATGAATATGAGCATGTTTGGCAATGCATAGCAAGCCAGAAGTATCACGGTCAAGTCTCGTGACGATATGAGCCGTTGATGCTAAACCTTGCTGCTGAAAATGACCACATACTAGATTCGCTACGCTATGTGTTGGATGCTCACGCGAAGGAATCGTACTTTGATGTGCTGGCTTATTAAGCACTAAAATTGCTTCATCTTCGTAAATAATAGAAAGTTCACCATGTTCAACAGCAAGCCCCTCACTTTTTTCTTCAGGAGGGAATGTAACTTCAACTCGATCGCCAATGTGAAGAGGATGTCGAACATTGCGTTCGACATCATTTACTGTCAGTAAGCCTCCATCAAATTTAATAGCTGTTAAAGCTCGCTTGGAGATGCGCCATTCAGCTAAGGCCTCCCTTAGTAGTTGGCCTTCCTTTTCCGCTATAAAATGCAGTGTAAATCTTGTATCCATTTTACTCATTGGCCACGAATGATTCATGCACTCGTTCCCAGAATGGGAATGGACGGAAACGTGCAAAACGCACTCTTTCAGTTGCTACATTAAATGCAATCGACTTCACATCACCTTGCGTGACTTGTAAATGATCAACTGTCATATTAAAGTTTTGTTCATTGACTGGACGTAAAACACAATGATGGTGTGCTGGTAATATGAGTGGTGAACCAACTGTACGGAAGACACGGTTATTGATAGATGCTATCTCAGTAATTTGGAGTGCCGCTAAAGTCGGATGAATAATTGCTCCACCGAGGGCTTTATTATAAGCTGTACTACCAGAAGGCGTTGATACACATAGACCGTCTCCACGGAAACGTTCAAACTGATTACCATTTAATTCTACATCCATTACAAGCGTGACATCAGGTGATTTCACAGTTGCTTCATTTAACGCTAAATACGTATTGGATTCCGCATTATGATGCTCCACCTTTACCTCTAGTAGAGGATATTCCACAACGTTAAAGTCCTTTTTCGCAATGGATAAAACAAGCTTTTCTAATTCAGATGGCTTCCAATCGGCATAAAATCCTAAATGTCCCGTATGAATACCTACGAAGGCAACCTGATCAAGCAAATGAGCATATCGATGAAAGGCATGTAGTAAAGTGCCATCTCCTCCAATAGAGATTACGATTTCAGGAGCCTCTTCATCATAAGTTAACCCAAAATCCTGCAAATACGTTCTAGCTAGCTCCATTAATTCGTTCGACTGTGCATCTCTACGTGATTGAATGGAAAATTTCATTTTGAGTCACGCTCCTTCTCCGATAGTAAATTAGGATTCGATGCTTCTTTATATTCGCTGAAATAAGCCTGCGCTTCTTGTATCTCACTTCGAATGGACGACATTTCCTCATCCAATCGGAAAGCAGCCTCTGCTGCACTTTGAAGGCGATTTTTAATTTCCTCAGGGAACATACCTTTATATTTATAATTTAAAGAATGCTCAATAGATGCCCAGAAATTCATGGCTAGTGTTCTTATTTGTATTTCAGCTAATACCACTTTTTTCCCCTGTATCGTCTCTACAGGATACTCCACAATCATATGATATGAGCGGTAGCCACTTGGCTTATTATGTGTAATATAGTCACGCTCTTCCACAACACGCATATCTTTACGTTGCCTTATTAGCTCTGTAACTGTCGATATATCATCTACAAATTGACACATAATACGTAAACCTGCGATATCTCCTAGCTCGTCACCTAGCTGCTTTGAAGGCTCAAAGGAAAGTCCTTTTTCTAGTGATTTATCATATATACTTGCTAAAGGCTTTACACGTCCTGTCACAAATTCAATTGGTGAATTTGCATTAACAATACCAAACTGTGAACGCATACCCTTTAATTTTACTTTTAACTCATCTACTGCTTGTTTATAAGGACTTAAAAATATTTCCCATTGTCCCATCGCAAAAACCTCCCGACATTCGGTATCGAACAAAACCAACACCGTCTGTTCGTTTTGTCTTTTTATTCAGCTAGAAATTTCTCGAAGTGTTGTTCCACCGCTTGGACAAATTCCTCCCCATAATTGTAATTTCCTTCAATATTATACACGAGCATTTCCAATTCATCGTAAAAATTGGTAAGCTCAAGTACTTCTTCACCTAGTTGTAGCTTTGGATTTTTCCCTTTTTGTAAAATATGTACAAGCTGATCCCAACTACTCGGCGGAAAACGCAAGTAATGATAATCTTCTCCTGTATCAAGTAAATAAATAAACGCAAAGTCATCAGAATCTGCAATTAATTGTGCAGCAGGTTTTAACTGTAAATTTACTTCATTGTCGTTTAAACTAAAATGAAGATCTTCGTTTTCAAAATTCAATGTTTCTATTGTATAAATTTTACGCACACGCGGTTCCCCTTTTCGTCGTACTCTTCCTCTTATTTTAGCATAGAGGGTAAATAGTTGCAGTGTGTAAATACTAAATCAATGAAATAACGAACGAAACTTTTTTATTATAGCGTGTAGTTGATTTCCGTTCCGCGACTGGGCAACTCCTTTGGGATCAGCAATAGAGAAATGAAGGCTAAAACCATCACGTCCTATGATAACGCCTCGTGACCAACATCGTGTTGACCCTAGACCCTGCAGCGAGCAAATAGAGGAACGAAGGCTAAGAACATCACATCCTGTGATAATGCCTCCGCGACCAACATCATGCCGTCGCTACGTTAGCAATAAAAGCGGCTCATCGGACGCCCCCAGGAAGCTCTGCTCTGCGCGAAAGCGAAGCGTCAGCGGCAAATGTTTTATCTGTGCGAAAGCGAAGCGGCAGCAACAAAGCGCCCAGCTGGAATGGAAATCAACCAAACGCTATGCTGTTTTCCCCTAATCAACACACTAAAAAAATAAAATAAACAGGTGAACATAATGGCACAACAAATTGAAATAGAGTTTAAAAATCTTTTAACAAAAGAGCAATACAAATATTTACTGCAAGAATTCAGCATTTCCGAAAATGCTATTCATCGTCAAACAAATCATTATTTCGACACACCTTCGCAAGCTATTCGGAAACTCCAAAGCGGACTTCGTATTAGACAAATCGACAAATACTTTGAGTGTACTTTAAAAGAAAAAAATGCAGAGCATGCACACTTAGAGACGACTGACGAATTAACTGCTGAGCAAGCTAAGAAAATGCTTGTTAGTGAAGGTTTCTATGCCCAAGAAGTAGCCAAAAGACTAGTTCTCTTTAACATTCCTTTAGAAAAATTGGAGGTATTTGGTTCACTAACAACCGATCGTGTCGAAATACCTTATAAGGATGGCCTTCTAGTATTCGATCATTCTTTCTATTTGCAGTGCGATGATTATGAGGTAGAATATGAATCAAAAGATGCAATAAAAGGAAATGTAATCTTCGACGAATTTCTACAGCAATATGGTATTGAAAAACAGGCAACAGATAAAAAAATTGCGCGTTTTATGAAAGCATTACAAATGAATAAAGAACAATCCTAATAGATCAATTATGCCCCTGCATAATTGCGTCGCGTCCTGAATCGGCTTTGGCTTGCACAAAGACTTCCTTTCCGATTCCGTGACATCCGCCGGAGGTATTAGGCCAATGTGATGTTGGTCACTCCATACGGATGTTGCTGAAATAAGTTAGCTAGATAACAAGAAAGGGTGGCAACTCCTTGGATATCCAATCACTCAGAACTTTACTTGACATTCAAGCATTACAAACACTAGGAGCTTCAGAAAATTCATCGTCAAACAATCTTACAGACAGCAATTCTATGTTTTCTGACATGATTAGCGAAATACTTGGCGACTCAACTACTACTAACAATGCAAAATTGTCTAGTTTGCTCGGAGGAGTATCAAGTGCTTCGTCTATGATGGATCAGTTTAATAGTTTAACTGGTTTATCTGAAAACATGCAAAATAATGCGTATCAAGCATTACTTTATAATGGTTCTAACAGTGTCTTTATACCTTCATCTGTACAAGCAGCTTTAGCAAACACACAATCTAGCACAACAAGTACAAAGCTAGACTCCTACGTTTCAGATAACGTAATTGGTTCAACAGCATATGCCAATTCATTAGCAGGTGCGAATCAGTACGCTTCGATAATTCAAAAGGCAGCAGCTACATATAATGTACCCGAGAAACTCATCGCTGCCGTGATTAAGCAAGAGTCTAATTTTAATGCAAATGTGGTTAGTCATGCTGGAGCACAAGGATTAATGCAATTAATGCCAAAGACAGCACAATATTTAGGCGTTACAAACGCCTTTGATCCAGAGCAAAATATTATGGCAGGAGCCAAATATTTACGCCAAATGCTAGATAAATTTGATAATGATCCTGCATTAGCATTAGCTGCTTATAACGCAGGAGCTTCACGCGTTACAAAGTATGGTGGCGTTCCTCCTTTCAAAGAAACGCAGAATTATGTCAAAAAAGTAATGAATTACTACACAGTTTAACTTCTTTCACCAAATTCACTGAAAGAAGTTAAAGCCTCCGGGATGTCACGCAATTATGCCGAGGCATAATTGATTCGCATAATCATTGTTAATACAGCGTTTTTCGGCAAATTTCACCCACGTGGTGAAATTTGTGCTTTTTTAGCGAAAACATTTCGGAAGAGCGCTTTGTTTGTGTTAACGAAAAGACGTTGATAGAATGAAGGTAGTCACAAGGAATTCACATTTAAGAAAATGACTAAGTATAAAAATATACTTTACGATATAAAGAATTAAAGGGGCATTAAACTTATGAGTCGAAAATACACTGTTCCTTATGAGGAGCTGGGGGCTGAAAAGCTTTCAGAGCTAATCCATGCGTTCTATAGAAGAGTTTCACAGCATCCTGATCTTATTCCAATCTTTCCAAAAGATTTAACGGAAACAGCACGCAAGCAAATTCAGTTTCAAACACAGTATTTAGGTGGACCAAATCTTTTTACTGAGGAGCATGGTCATCCAATGATGCGTGCACGTCATATGAATTTTCCGATTACACCTGATCGTGCTCAAGCTTGGCTTGAATGTATGTCCGAAGCGATGGATGAAGTAGGAATGGAAGGTAAGTTCCGTGAAGTTTATTATCAACGTTTAGTATTAACAGCTCATCACATGATTAATACACCAAATGACGATGAGGGGGAATTGTTACGTGAATAATATTCAAATGCTACAAGAGCCAACTCCTGAGATTTCTACTGCTAATAAGCCTATTGAATTGTATATTTTCGTAGATCCACTTTGTCCAGAAGCTTTTAAATTGCAAGCTGTTCTTCGTAAGTTACAGCTAGAGTACAATCATTACTTTACATGGCGCTTTGTACTAAGCACAGAGCTTGCTTCTTTGAATTGTTTAAGTAAGCGTGTAAAAGGTTGTGTATCTGGTATTGAACTCGACATTAATCACCCTGTTTTGCCATCAATCGCTATTAAAGCAGCAGAGTTACAGGGGAAACGTGCAGGAGCACGCTATTTGTCGAAACTACAAGAATATGTATTACTAAACCAACAAGATGTCAATTCTTATGCTACGCTGTTAAAAATTGCGGAAGATGTTCAATTAGACATGAATGAATTTTCCGCAGACTTTGGTTCAAAAGAAGCTGCACGTGCCTTCCAATGCGATTTATATATTAAACGTGAGATGGAAGTTGATGAAGTCCCTAGCATTGTGTTTTTCAATGAATGTATTGAAGATGAAGGTCTTAAAGTTAGTGGCAACTATTCCTATGAAGTTTATGAACATATTTTACAAGAAATGATGGATGAACAGCTTGTGCGTCAACCATTACCAACAATGGAAGAATTATTTACAAAATTCCATACCCTTTCAACGAATGAAGTAGCTTTCATCTACTCATCAACAGAGCAAAATGCTGAACGTGAATTAAAGAAACGTATGCTACAGCAAAAGATTGAACGAATTCAGACAGATCACGCTACATTGTGGCGTCTTAAATAATGCAATTATACTATTATTCTAAAGAACAGGGATACAACACACATTCAATGTTGTGTCCCTGTTCTCTTTTTTTATTTATCGGAACATTTTTAAGTTATATACTTCTAAAAAAAATAAAAGAAGCGCCACTATCCTCGACAGATAGTGACGCCTCTTTTTCACAAAGGGGATGGGAGAAATGTTCACGTTCAAACAAAGGGGTGTATGTTTGTTTTTGTGATTTATTTCACATGATTCAATTTATCATGGAATAGTAAATATAGCAACAAGTCCAATGATAGATTCACAAATTTGTCAAATAGAAAGCGATTACAAACAGTATTTTTTCAAGATACACGCTTTTAAACATTTAGAAATCAAAAAAAACATTATTCTTACAATTTTCATTATTTAATTAATCATAGAAAAAAGGCTGTAGGGAAATTCCTACAGCCTTCCAAATTAATTATTCAACAATAATTTTTCTAACTCATTTAAACGTTCTTCAAATACTTTACATGCATCATCAATCGGTTGTGCAACGTTCATATCAACGCCTGCTGCCTTTAATACCTCAATTGGGAAATTAGAGCAACCTGCTTTTAAGAAGTTATTAATATAACGTTCTACAGCTGGTGTACCCTCTTCTAAAATTTGTTTGCTTAATGCTGTCGCAGCTGATTTACCTGTAGCATATTGATACACATAGTAATTATAGTAGAAGTGTGGAATACGAGCCCATTCTAAGCCGATTTCCTCATCTACAACAATATCCTCACCGAAGTATTGTTTATTTAAATTATAGTAAACCTCTGTTAGACGCTCTGCTGTTAAAGATTCACCGTTCTTATCCATTTGGTGGATTAGGTGTTCAAATTCAGCAAACATTGTTTGTCTGAAAACAGTACTTCTGAAGCCGTCTAGCCAATGATTTAATAAATAAATTTTCTGTTGAGGATCTTCAATTGTTTTCAGTAAATAATCATTTAATAGCTCTTCATTACAAGTTGAAGCTACTTCAGCTACAAAAATAGAATAATCGCCATAAACGAACGGCTGATTTTTACGTGAATAATAACTGTGTACACTATGACCAAATTCATGCGCTAGTGTAAACAGATTATTAACATTATCTTGCCAGTTCATTAATATATATGGATTTGTTCCATAAGCACCTGAAGAGTATGCACCACTGCGTTTCCCTTTGTTTTCTAAGACATCCACCCAACGATTATCTAGACCACCTTGAACAATGCCTTGATATTCCTCACCTAGTGGCGCTAAAGCTTTTACTAAAATATCCTTCGCTTCGTCGTATGTGATTTTCATATCCACTTCCTTAACGAGTGGAGCAAATAAATCCCACATATGCAATTCGTCTACACCTAAAAGCTTTTTACGTAACGAAATATAGCGCTGCATAGCAGGTAAATGCTTATGGACTGTTTCTACTAATTGATCATAAACACTTTCCGGAATGAAGTTATTAGACATTGCTGCGTGACGTGCAGAATCATAATTACGAATACGTGCACTAACATTATGCTTTTTCACATTGCCCGTTAATGTAGCGGAAAACGTATTTTTAAAGTTACCGTAAGTTTCGTACATTGCTTTAAAAGCATTTTCACGAACAGTGCGATCTTTACTTTCTAAAAACTTAATATAGTTACCGTGTGTTAGCTGTACTTCTTCCCCTTCTTCATTTTTCACTTTAGGGAAGACAATATCAGCGTTATTTAACATACTAAATGCATTTGAAGCAGTACCTGTAACCTCAGACATTTGTGCAAGTAAAGCTTCCTGCTCTGCTGGTAATACATGAGGACGTGCCATCGTGATTTCTTTTAAAGATTGCTTATACAGTTGTAAGTCTTTATTTTCTGCTAAGTAACTTTCTATCGTTTCTTCACTCAATGATAAAATCTCAGGTGTTAAAAATGATAAGGCAGCTGAAATACTAGTCGCTAATGTTTGAATACGACTATTCATATCTTGATAGAAGCTATTTGTCGTATCTTGGTCATTACGCATATGAGCATACGTGTAAAGCTTCATTGCACGTTCATAAATTTCATCGTGATAAGTTAGAACTGCCGCTAATGCATCTGCTCCATTTTTCACAGTACCTGCATAACTAGGTGCTTTTTTCGCAAGTTCTGCAACTTCTTTATACTCTTCTTCCCATAGGGCATCAGTTGCGAATATATCCTCCAAGCGCCAAGTTAACTCTTTTGGAACATCATTTCTTACTAAAACTTGATTACTAGCCATGTGCCAGCCCCCTTTATATGTGTGTTTTTCCTATACTCTCATATTTTCTCAGTATATTGTGTCAATTGCAAATAAATGTGCGTACACTTGCTCATAAATATCCGGAAAATGATTATCTTTTTCATCCCTTTTCGCCAGCATCATTCCGTAATTTTTAATAGCTTGTACAGCCTGGGTTGTAAGTTCTATATGTTGTTGGCTTAAAAACAATCGTATATTTCTCTCGTCTAGTTCATGAGGTGCTAGTTGTAAACGTCGACAATAATGATGCAATATCGTCTGCCACTCAATAGAAAACATCGGTATCGCCTCTCCATCTTTTACCGGAACACCTACGTAATCAGGCATCCTCGTTAAAGCAAAACCTAACTCATAACTACTTCGTAAAAATGCATCTTGCACCCCATTTTTACTATGGAATAATCGTTGATATACGAATTGCTTACAATACTTTTTATATAGCTGCCAATAAAAATGAAATTCCTCTTTCGTAATTGTCTTAGGCTCATAAAAAGGAAAATGTTGCTTATGAGTAGTTAATTCCTGTACTTTACCTATAAAAGTATGCCCATGAACATAAAGAAGATTCGCCCAATAAATAAATCTTGATGTGTTTGCATCATATGTCACTAAATAAGATAAGCCTAGTGCTGTAGTATTTATCACTTTTTGCATAATCGGAGAAATAGAAATTTTTTGAATACCTAGTGTAGTTTGTTTTTGAGGTGTTTGAAAAAGCCACAACGGCTGTATACAATTTTTCTCATATCCAGATGTACGTAATAGCCACTTTTCATGAGAAATTGTACTACACTGAAATTCAATGGCAATTTGCTTATGCTCCTTGATCAAAAGCATATCTGGCCGCTGTGAAAGCTTCCGTAAAAAAGGCTCCAGCTTTACTGTATGCCCGAGGTTTTTCAACCATTCAAATAATTGGATTTTTCCTTGTAAATGAAGTTTTGATTCACCCTCTGCAAATAACTGTATACAGCTATTAGTAGCAATATGAGCGAAATGAGGGATATTATACTTGCCTATCTTTAATTGGACAGGCTGCTGGCATTGAGGACAATAAAATTTCATCTGCCGCCTACATCGTTGTAAAGCTTCCCTTGAATATTGGTATGGGAGAAAAATCTGCTGCTGTTCATTATAGGCCATAAGCATAAAATCATCTCCTTTTTGCCTAATTGTATAGGAGCCTTTTTATAGCGACAAATAAAGAACGGCTTTTTCTTGAAATTTAAAAATTGCTATCTTTTTTCAATTACTTACGTTACCAAAAACACTTACTGAAAGAAGTTAAATAAAAAGACTGCAAACAAACTTGATAATCACCAAGTTTATTTACAGTCTAAGCCACTGAATCAAGTACTCATTACTTTAAATAAAATATTTTCGTACTGTTTCAAAGCAATCAAATTCCATAATTTTTTCGCCATATTCCTCTAAACGATGGATTGTAAAATTCGATGGTAGTAAAAATTCTTTAATAACCGCATTTCTATCGTGATGATTTAGCTCTTCTTCTGCGTTCACAAAGTCAACTACTAGATAGTACCAATCTTCATATTTAAATAATGAGGAATCCACTAATTCATCTGTTATGCGTTTCGCTACAGGGATTAACTCATCAATATCTTTAAATTTATAAACATAAATGTCAGTATCCATAAATAATTCTGACTCATCAATGTCACCAAATTGAGTTAGTTGACTGAGAAGATCCTCTCCAACATCCTCGAATGGAGCAAACATATCTTTGTGTTCATCAAAATGCGAAGAACCATCTAAGGTTTCACCGTCTTTTAAAATATGTGCACGTGTGACAATGATCTCTAAGCCTACTTCAGAAGCATTGATATGAATCCAAATTGGACCTTCTACATCAAAATAATCCTCCGTATTTACTTCATCAATCATATCCCAAAAAAGTTGTTCACCCTTTGCTCGGTTGTACCAAATTTCCTCACGACTATAGCCGCGATCCTCTATATCATTGTACGTAATAAAGAGCTTGAGTGTATTTTCGTTTACACGTTCGATGTCCACTAGACCTCATCTCCCTTCACTGTCATTTGTCGAAAAACAGTTTGTTTCATTAGTATGCTATTATTCATTGTTTTTAACCTCATACCTCATTTTTGTTTTTCAACCTTTGACCACACTACAGTAAACCCATCGAGCAACCGAAATCAAAAAAATTTATGTCCACAGTTGTCTCTAATTATATTGTATGCTGTTCTGTCATAAAATGAAAAGGATATACACCGTTTCACAGAAGTTATTTGAATTATTGAAATTGTAGTAAACTATTAAGCTAAAATCAAGTTTAACATACTTTACCGAAATATATGACTTTTCCCTATTATTTATTATACTCTATATAGATGGATTTTCATAAGTAAAACACAAAAAAATAGATGTCACAATATGCTTGTTGCATATGTAACATCTAATACTTATTCTATGCAGAATACGGCAATATTAGTTCACCATACGCTGTGCTTCTTGCAGTTGATAAGCACGAACCTTACGAGGTAGGAAACGGCGAATTTCATCCTCGTTGTAGCCGACCTGTAAACGTTTCTCATCTAAAATAATGGGACGACGTAATAGACCTGGATATTCTTGAATTAATTCATACAAACGTTGTAATGGCAAGCTTTCCACATCAACATTTAATTTCTGGAAAATTTTTGATCGAGTCGAAATAATTTCATCCGTACCATCTTCTGTCATACGCAAAATTTCTTTAATTTCACTAATGCTTAATGGTTCAGAAAATATATTACGTTCTGTATATGGGATTTCATGCTCCTCTAACCATGCTTTAGCTTTTCGGCAAGACGTACAACTTGGTGATGTAAATAAAGTTACTATCATACTGACACATCCTTTCCTTTTAATCATTATCTATACTAGTGTGTTAAATTAGAATTAATTTAATGTAAATATACATACCATTATACAGTACTCTGTGATGTTTGAATATAGTTCCAATAAAAAAAGAATAACCATTTGACATGAAATTTTCTATTTTTTCACATAAACTTCAAAGTAGTTACTTCTTAAGATGTGTAATGAACTACTACTAATATTCCCATTCGCAGAGCATTTTAAACATCCACTGCTTGATTGTTTTTGTTCTCATTTAAGAATTTTAAACGAGAATACTGTCAATTCTGTGTGTACAAATATAGACGTATATTTACTAATATCGGTTGCATTTCCAAATAAATAGATTGTTACCATAACGTGCGGTTGATTTCCGTTCCGACTGGACGCTTTCCTAGGGGCGTCCGATGAGTCGCTCATTCGTAACAAGATCAACTTATATATATGGAATGTGTTTTAACAAATGTCATCCGCAACTTTTGGTGATGAGCCACACCTTAAAATAATTTAAGATATCGCTATAATGCTTTTCGCTTTCGACAGAAAACATTTATTGCTAAACTGAAATATAAAAGCAGCAAAAGTAGCATATAACTTTTTCCCGAGAAAAAACACCGCCAAAAGTCTGACTTTACACACTTGCTTTTCACCGAGCCTTTATAATATAATTTTTTGCAATAAATCAATTATGTCTTTGGTGAATTCACCTCGCCATCTACGCAGATGGAAGACAGGTATTGAGCTAAAAAACGCTGACGAAGAGTAGTACATTTGCCTTTTACACGTTTAGAGAGTCTGTGGTTGCTGCAAACAGATCGTGTAAGCATTTGGAATGGACTTCCGAGTTAGCTTTGTGAACGTCTTAGTTTCTTAATTTAAGTCTATTAGCAAAGTTCGTCCCTTCACGTTACGAAGAAGAGTGGCCGTTTTAGGCAAGCTGGGTGGTACCACGGATTCAAACATCATTCGTCCCTTCATTAGAAAACTAATGAGGACGCATGATGTTTTTTATTTTGGTTCATCACCAAAAATTGTGAATGACTTTTATTAGAACGTCTACTATGAAAAAGTTGATTGTAGTGGAGACTGGGCAACTCCTTGGGGATCAGCGATAGAGGAACTAAGGCTAAAACCATCACGTCCTGTGATAACGCCTTCGTGACCAACATCATGCCGCTGTCGCTACGTTAGCACTACGCTTTCGCGCAAAAAACATCTGTTGGCCCAAGCGGCTCATCGGACGCCCCCAGGAAGCTCTGCTCTGCGCGAAAGCGAAGCGGCAGCAACAATTTTTTTATCTGTGCGAAAGCGTAGCGACAGCAACAACAAAGCGCCCAGTCGGAACGGAAATCAACCACACGGTTTGGTGATGACTCTCCATTTTGGTATTTATGTAAAAATAAGGGACAGAATTCAAGGAGGAAATGACAATGACAACTATTTTTTCAGGCGTACAGCCAACAGGTATCGTTACTTTAGGGAACTATTTAGGAGCATTTAAGCAATTCCCTGCATTACAAGATGAAGGTGATGCTGTTTATTGTATCGTCGATCAGCATGCCATAACAGTGGCTCAAGATCCAAAAGAATTACGTCAAAATATTCGCAACCTAGCAGCAACGTATATTGCTACAGGCATCGACCCTAAAAAATCGACATTATTTATTCAATCAGAAGTACCAGCTCACGCACAGGCAGGCTGGATGTTACAATGTGTTGCATCGATTGGTGAGCTTGAACGTATGACACAATTTAAAGATAAATCGCACGGTAAGGAAAGCGTATCTGCCGCTCTTTTAACATATCCACCACTGATGGCAGCAGACATCCTTTTGTATAACACAAACATTGTTCCTGTCGGTGATGATCAGAAGCAGCATATTGAGCTTACTCGTGATCTAGCAGAGCGTTTTAACAAACGTTATGGTGACGTTTTAACGATTCCTGAAATTCAATTACCTAAAGCAGGAGCTCGTATCAAATCACTACAAGAACCTACAAAGAAAATGAGTAAATCTGATCCAAATACAAAAGCAACAATCAAGCTTTTAGATTCAGCGAAAGATATTGAGAAAAAAATTAAATCTGCTGTTACTGACTCTGATGGTATTGTGGCATTCGATGTGGAAAATAAACCTGGTGTTTCTAATTTACTAACAATCGAATCTGCCATTTCGGGCGTATCTATTGACGATCTTGTAAAAAAATACGAGGGCATTGGCTATGGTGGTTTCAAGCAAGGTGTTGCAGCAACAGTTATTGATCACCTGACACCAATTCAAGAGAAATTCTATCACTTGGTAGAATCATCAGAATTAGACATCATTTTGGATGAAGGTGCTGAAAAGGCAAATGCTATTGCTAGCGCTACATTAAAACGCATGGAAGAAGCAATGGGCCTTGGTCGCGCACGTCGCTAAGAAAAAAGCTTTAACGTGAAATGAAGAAATGCTATAGCATTGTTGAAATTTATCGAAAGAGCTTGGCCAAAAAGAGAGTAATTTAAGCGTTACATCTTATCCTTGTTTATCGTTTTATCATAACCAAGATCAAGCACAACAGCACATAACACAACAGCTGATCCAATTGCCACATAAAATGCTGTTGTCTGTGCCATAAATTTAAAAACAACTGTCCAGGTATATCCGAGTGTCCGATAATTCAAATACAATATGAGATTCCCAACGGAGAGAATCAATAAGCCGTAGCTCATTAAAAATAAAAAGAGTCGGAACAAGTTAAGGGCATCCTCTCTATTTTTTCTTTATTATCATCTATTCATAAAACTATAAAAAAAGACGTCAGCCACTTAAATTAGGCTGACGTTTTTTATGTTGTTTAAAAACTAGTATGTCAATAAAAGTACTGTCTGTTTATGCGAAATAAATTTTATCATATCAAAAGTAACACTATGTTTCTTACTATAATTGGAATAATTGAAATAATTGAAATAATTGAAATAATTGAAATAATTGTCATAATAGATTAATAACAGTGAAGCTATTTTACACCGGTTATTATCGCTGCTATGTTTTCGCATATAAAGGCACGTTGCTGCAGAGTGGTTGATCTTCGTTCCGACTGGGCGACTCCTTGGGGATTAGCGATAGAGGAACGAAGGCTAAAACCATCACGTCCGATGAGCCGCTTGGAAGCTCTGCTCTGTGCGAAAGCGAAGCGACAGCAACAAATGTTTTAACTGTGCGAAAGCAAAGCGACAGCAACAAAGCGCCCAGTCGGAACGGAAATCAACCCCTCGTTTTGCAGAAGAGCCTTACTTTATTTAATATGACGACATCTTAATTAACCGCCCGTAAAAGCCCGAACACTAAAAAATCAGTGGAGATGAAGCTCCCACTGATTTTAGTTTTACTTTATTATTCCTCGATTTTTTTGAATAGTAGACTTGCGTTGTGTCCACCAAACCCAAGTGAGTTACTCATAGCATATTGAATATCTACTTTTCGAGCTTCATTAGGCACATAATCTAAATCACATTCTGGATCTGCGTCTGTTAAATTAATTGTCGGTGGTAAGATACCTTCTTTAAGTGCAAGCGCTGTGAAAATTGCTTCTACACCACCAGCTGCACCTAATAAGTGACCTGTCATTGATTTTGTAGAACTCATTGCAAGCTTATAGGCATGTTCACCAAAAACAGTTTTTACTGCTTGTGTTTCAAATAAATCGTTATATGGTGTACTTGTTCCATGTGCATTAATATAGTCAACTTGTGAAGCTTCTACGCCGCCATCAGATAATGCTTGCATCATTGCACGAGAAGCACCTTCCCCTTCTGGAGCTGGAGCTGTAATATGATGTGCATCCCCTGTTGCACCATAACCAAGAACTTCTGCGTAAATTTTTGCACCGCGTGCTTTTGCGTGCTCATACTCTTCCAAAATAACAATACCAGCACCTTCACCGATAATGAAACCATCGCGATTTTTATCGAATGGACGGCAAGCTTTTTCTGGATCAGTGTTTAAAGATAATGCAGTATTAGCGCAGAAGCCTGCTACTGCCATCGTAACGATTGGCGACTCAGCACCGCCCGAAATCATAACATCTGCATCACCACGTTCAATTACTTTAAAAGCATCCCCAATAGAGTTTGTACCTGAAGCACAAGCAGTTACTGAACAAGAGTTAATGCCCTTTGCACCAAAGTGAATCGACACTTGGCCTGAAGCCATATCTGGAATCATCATTGGAATAAAGAATGGACTTACTCTTCTTGCTCCACGCTCTTGGAAAGTTAAAAATTGTTGTTCATATGTTTCCATACCGCCGATGCCAGAGCCAATCCAGACACCTGCACGTGGTGCTAGCTCTTCATCGATTGTTAATCGTGCATCTTCCATCGCCATGATAGATGCCGCTAAAGCATACTGTGTAAAGCGATCCATTTTACGAGCTTCTTTACGTTCGATATACTTTTCGATATTAAAATCCTTCACTTCAGCAGCAACTTTTGCTGCGAAAAGATCTTTATTTAAACGCGTTAATTCGCCAACGCCAGATTTTCCAGCTTTAATGTTAGTCCATGTTTCTTCGATGCTATTTCCTAGTGGTGTAACTGCGCCAATTCCTGTAATTACTACTCGTCGTTTACTCATTGTATTACTCCCCTCAAGCATTTTTCGTTTTTATTTTCCCCATCTCATTGTAACGGCGCCCCATGTTAAGCCACCGCCAAATCCAACAAGTACTAATAAATCATCATCTTTTATCTTACCTGCTTCAAGCTCATCTACCAAGGAAATACCAATAGATGCCGCAGACGTATTCCCATATTTGTGAATCGTTTTTGACATTTTTTCCGGTGGTAGCTCTAGACGCTCTCGCGCTGATTCCATAATTCGAATATTTGCCTGATGCGGCACTAAAAAATCTACGTCTTCTTTTGTTAAACCTGCTTTTTCTAAAACGTTCATTGCAGATTCACCCATTTGACGAACGGCAAATTTAAATACTTCACGTCCATTCATAGCGATTGTATCCTGCTGTGTTAAATACAAATTCTTTCCACCTGTACCGTCAGCACCAAGTTCAAATGATAAAATACCTCTACCTTCTGATACTGGACCAATAATTGCTGCACTTGCACCGTCACCGAATAATACAGCGGTATTACGATCTTCCCAGTCAAGTACTTTCGACAGCTTTTCAACACCTACTACTAAGACATATTTATAAGCATTTGATTCTACAAATTGCTTTGCCGTCACTAAACTATATATAAACCCTGCACAAGCAGCCGCTTGGTCCATCGCTGCTGCATTAACTGCTCCAATTTGCTCCTGAACCATACATGCGACACTTGGAAAATTTTGATCTTGTGTTACTGTTGCTACAAGGATTAAGCCTATTTCCTCTGGTGAGATTCCCGCTTTTGCAATAGCTTCTTTTGCTGCAGCTACTGCTAAATCTGAAGTTTCCTGATCATCAGCAGCAAAATGACGTTGCTCAATCCCTGTGCGAGTTCGAATCCATTCATCCGAAGTATCCATTATTTTTTCTAAATCAAAATTCGTAACGACCTTCTCCGGAACGTATTTGGCAATTCCTAAAATACCAGCGTTCATTTAGCAACCCCTCTGCTTTCTTACTATCAATTATTAGTAACTGGTCATAATTATAACTCATAATGACGGAGAGGTGCAAGATGAATTAAATTTAACGTTCCTCTTCACCATAACATGGGGTTGATTTCTATTCCGACTCGGGGCGTCTGATAAGTTCTATTGCATCGCTCAGTCTTCACTCCAATCAACTTATATACATGGCATACAATTTAACAAATGTCATCTCCCACTTTTAGAGCTAATGCAAGAAAAAGCATATTTTTGGGGATAAGTGAGGTTGAAAAATAATGGCGGTTAATGAAAAAAGCTGCAAATAAATTTGCAGCTTTGGCCTAACAATTATTAACAAATATTATCAACAACGTAAAAGTCGATATCGCAAAAAGATGAAAGGTGGCTCTCGCATGAATCTGCGTACTTCCAATCTATTCTCTAATAGGTCGTTAAGGATCTTGTTCTCTTTGGAACACTTAATGCTCTGAAGAAATTGCTTGATGAGTTGCAGTACAGAAGGTTTCAAACGACTTGTTGTACGTTTCTTTTTGTTAGGTTTGCTACCGTAGTTGTGTCAACGTAATCACTGATGCTTTAATCGTCTGGTGTTGCGGTGGTGTTTTTGGTTCAATAAACAACGTTGAGTAATACGCATCCGCAATGGTAATCAAGTAAATCACAAAAAGTAATCGTTTCATTCAATAGTTCAAAAATTCATTTCTCCCTTTTTTATCAATTCGAATTGTCTAGTTATAATACGAATGATACGTAAAAAAGTTTCAAATTAAACATGACCAACGCATAGATGACCCCCATAAGCTACTTCGAAATGAAATAGCTTAGATCTAAAACATTTGTTGCCTTTTAACGCCTTTAATAATTTCTTTTAAAAAATCCCCCTTTTATATTTCCGTTTATTCCCACCAACTCTCAAGACATATAAAAAGCCACACCTGAATTGCCTAAAATAACTCTTCAAACTCATAATGAAGAACAGGTGCAAGATGAATTAAAATTAATGCTTTGACGGGGCTTGAAACACTTCTACACGCTACGTCACACAAGCATTTGTGACGTTTTGAATTTCAGTGATGTATTGAAATTGCATTAAAAATAAAAAAAATGTTGTTGTTGTGACAAATTCGCCATGTTTCACAGAAAAGGTTCTTTTTATTTCGATTTATGTTATGATATGATAATGAATATGTAGTAAAATCTTATGATATAAAAAAGTTCGGTTGAGGTGAAATTAATGCGATATATCGTAACATTCATATGGTCATTCCTACTAGTTTCAATGTTAAACTACGTAGTAGGCTCTGTACTTGGTGCAGATTTTAATATCGATACTGCTATTGTTACATCAGTTGTATTTACAATTCTTGTTTTCATTATCGGTGCAATTATTCCAAACGAGTCAACTCCAGAAGCAGCAGACAATCATTAATTCAACTAGAAAAAAACCTGTTTCGCTTAATGCGGAACAGGTTTTTTTTGTTATTTTTCAACGACACATTGACCATCATGCATTTTAATGTGTAATGTTTCTCCTGGTAATACTTCACCTCGAAGCAATTCTTTTGCAATCGCAGTTTCAATATATCGTTGTACGAAGCGTTTTAATGGTCTTGCGCCGAACTGAGCATCTGCTCCTTGTTCTACAACCCAATCAACTACATTTTGTTCTACTTGTAAAGTAATGTCTTGCTCTGCAACTCGTTTGACAAGCTGTTCGATATATTTCCATGCAATGGCTGTAAAATGCTCATCTGATAGTGCATGGAACATAATAATATCATCCATACGATTTAACAGCTCTGGTTTAAAATGTTGACGCAGTGCAGCCATCACTAAATCCTCAACAGCAACATCGTCTTCTTTTGCTTCCATTAAATAGCTTGAGCCAATGTTAGAAGTTAAAATGACCACTGTGTTCGTAAAGTTAACCATACGCCCCTGGCTATCAGTAATTCGACCATCATCTAAAATTTGTAGTAAAATATTTGCGACATCCGGATGGGCCTTTTCAATTTCATCTAATAATACAACTGAATACGGATTTCGGCGAACAGCTTCTGTTAATTGCCCACCTTCCTCATAGCCAACATAGCCTGGAGGTGCCCCTACAAGACGCGATACGCTATGTTTCTCCATATATTCACTCATATCAATGCGAATAAAATGATCCTCAGAATCAAACAATTGTGCCGCTAGTGCCTTCGCAAGCTCTGTTTTACCAACACCCGTTGGTCCTAGGAATAAAAAGCTACCAATTGGTCGATGCGGATCTTTTATACCTGCTCGAGCACGCCATACCGCTTCTGTAACAAGTTGTACTGCATTATCTTGTCCGATTACACGCTCATGCAATGTATCTTTTAAGCGCAATAATTTTTCTCGCTCACCTTCTACTAATTTCGTCACTGGTATTCCTGTCCAGCGCGAAACGATTGATGCAATTTCATCAGCTGTTACCTCTTCACGCAAAATACGTGATTCCGTACCATTTTCTAATTGTTTTTCCATCTCTTGAATGTCCTTTTCAAGTGTAGGAATTTTCCCATGACGTAGTTCAGCTGCTTTATTTAAATCATATTTACTTTCTGCTTCATCTAAGTCACGGCGGTATTTATCAAGTTTTTCACGTTTTTTCTGAATGCCGTGTAACGCTTCTTTTTCGGTTTCCCATTGTTTACGCATGCCCTCAGAGGATTCTTTGAGCTTTGTTAATTCCTCACTGAGTTGCTCTAGACGTTTTTTACTCGCCTCGTCTTTTTCATTACGCAATGCTTGCTCCTCAATTTCAAGTTGCATAATACGGCGCGTTACCGCATCCAATTCCTGTGGCATGGAATCAATTTCTGTTCGAATCATCGCACATGCTTCATCGATTAAATCGATTGCCTTATCTGGCAAGAAACGCTCTGTAATATAGCGATTTGAAAGCCCAGCTGCCGCTACGATCGCACGGTCATGAATACGTACCGCATGATGCAACTCAAAGCGCTCTTTCAAGCCTCGTAAAATGGAAACTGTATCTTCAATAGACGGCTCTCGTACAAGCACCTGCTGGAAACGACGCTCTAAAGCAGGATCTTTTTCAATATACATACGGTATTCATCTAATGTTGTAGCCCCGATACAATGTAGCTCACCTCGTGCAAGCATTGGTTTTAGCATATTCCCAGCGTCCATTGCACCATCCGTTTTACCCGCACCAACAATTGTATGAATTTCATCGATAAATAAAATGATGCGTCCCTCTGATTCTTTTACTTCTTTTAATACACCTTTCAAGCGCTCTTCAAATTGGCCACGATAACTAGCACCTGCTATTAAAGCACTCATATCCAACTCATACAGTACGCAATCTTTTAACCCCTCAGGAACATCGCCCTTTACTATACGTTGAGCTAACCCTTCTACAATAGCTGTTTTACCAACCCCAGGCTCCCCTATTAAGACAGGATTATTTTTCGTTTTGCGTGTTAAAATACGAATGACATTACGAATTTCTTCGTCACGACCGATAACCGGATCCATTTTACCGTTTTTAACTTCTTCTATTAAATTACGTCCAAATTGTTCTAATGGTTTTTTGTCATTTGTTTGTTGAAATTGCATATTTAGCACTCCTTTTTAATAATGTTAAGCGGAATCCCGTTTGCCATTCTATTTCACAGAAAATGTTTGACCTTTTTTGACTAACTTTATTTTACAACACTCGACAAATCAGAGCAAAGAATTAGCCCTAAAAATTCTTCACTTATTACTGGAAAATTACGTTATAATGAAATTGTATTTCTTAGATTTAGTAAATTACTCACCTAATTTTGTAATAATTAAACAATTTTTACAAAAAAGAAAGAGATGTGTTGAAGAAATGACTATTATGGATAATATACAAGTGAAATTTCACGATCTTTTTCAAAAGCACGGTGTTTTTATTAAAGTGAATAAGGATAGTAAAATCTTTTTAGAGGGCGAACGTGCGAAAGAAATTTATTATATAAAAACAGGAGCTATCTCGATTAGTCAAGAAACGGAGAATGGGAAGGAATTAACCATTCGTATTTGTGGTCCAGATAGCATCATTGGAGAAAGCTCATTATTTTGCAACTTTACGTATAATTCGATGACCGCTAAAGTACTAGAGCCCTCCAGTTTATATGTTCTTAGCCTCGAAACATTAGAACTTTTACTAGTGGAACAACCTATTTTAATGGTGGAATATATGAAGTGGTTGCAAACAGAAAATTTAAAGCATCAAAGCCGTTTGCGTGATTTGATTTTAAATGGGAAAAAGGGCGCTTTATTTTCAACGCTTATCCGTCTTTCGAATACTTATGGGAAGCCGTTAGAAAATGACACTATTTATATTGACTTCCCGTTAACACATACAGAGATCGCTAATTTATGTGCGACGAGTCGAGAGATGATTAATCGCATGCTGAATGATTTAAAGAAGCACAATATTATATCTTTTGAAAAAGGTTATATAACCATTCACGATCTACAATTTTTAAAGGATGAAATCGCCTGTGAAAATTGCCCGTTACAAATATGTCGTATTGATTAATACACTTACATACGAAATCCCCGCTTATGAGTTATAGGCGGGGATTCTGTGTTCTATTGAAATAATTATGGCTCTTTTGCAAAGCTAGGGGTTGATTTCCGTTCCAGGCTACTCGCTTTCCTGTGGGCGAGCGTCGAGCCGCTTCCTTCGCTCCGCTCAGTCCAGGGTCTCGCCTGTCTCGCTTTCCCACGGGAGTCGAGTAGCCTTCCACTCCAATCAGCGATAGCGTAGAACTTTTATAAATTTTATATGTATTTCAAAATTGGACACTATGAAGACGCATCATAATTGAACAACTTATAGCAATAACGCGATTGTATATCTTCGTTTTCCGCAGACAAACCCTTTTGCTAAAGTAGTGTTTTTGCTCATTGGAAGCTGGATGTCGATAAAAATGAATAGAAGGGTGATGAAAAGTGAAAGTTTATCGATAAAATTTAAAAGTTTGGCGATAATTCCAGAAAGTGTTTCGATAAAACTAATAAGTTGGAATCATTTTGTTAAAACGTATGCTATGTGAATCAGTTGATTGGAGTGGAGACTGGGCGACTCCTTGGGGATCAGCGTCACAGATGAGACCCTGGAGCGAGCACCGCGAGTGAAGCGGCTCATCGGACGCCCCCAGGAAAGCGCCCAATCGGAACGGAAATCAACCACTCATTTTGCCAAAGAACCCTACTTTATATAACACCATAATTTTTTGACACAATAGTTTTAAACAGCAAAAATCCCCGCTTAGAGTTAAAAGCAGGGATTTTTTATTGTGCATTAAGCAGAGTTAGCGTACACCTAATGCCATTTTTGCATAGCGTGACATTCTATCTTTTGACCAAGGTGGATTCCATACAATATTTACATTTGTACTTTTTACCTCTGGAAGCTCACCTAATGCTGTATTCACTTGATCAACAATAACAGGTCCCATTGGGCAGCCCATAGACGTTAACGTCATTGTAACCGTTGCTGCACCCTCTTCATCTAACTCTACATCATATACTAAACCTAAGTTGACGATATCAATACCAAGCTCAGGGTCAATTACATTTTCTAATGCACCGAACATGCTGTCTTTCATATCTTGATCCATCTGTATTTCTCCTTTCGTCACAGTGTTAACTTAATCATAGCAGATGCATCTTATTATGCCAAATGCTGTGCAAGCCATTCAGTTGCTGCTAACGTACCATCACGTGAGACAGCATGACCAGCTTTCTTATTAGCTAAAAATTTCAAGTTTTCTGGATTCGTTTCATAATATTTACGTAAAGTTAAATAAAAATCATATGTTTCCTTGAAAGGTACAGTTTTATCTAACTCCCCATGCCAAAATAGGACAGGTCGTTCTGCAAATTTGTCTGGTGTTAGGCTCACATCATATTTAGCTAGAAGCTCATTCGTTTGTTGTACTTCTTCTTCGGACATTGGCAAATTCACACCGTTTTTTGCGAATTGCTGTAATTGATACTCCGCTAATTTAGTGAAACTTGGTGCACCCATACAAACTGCTGCTGTCTTGATCCAATCATAGCGCTTTAAACAGCCTGATGTGACAATACCACCCATTGATGTACCAGAAATGCCAATTTTATCATTCAGTAATAATTTTTTATTCTTTAATTCATTATATAATTGTTCCACTTCATGAATAGAATTTAAAACAATATCCCAAAAATGTAAGCTCAATTGCATCTCAGTCAGGCCTTCACTACGGTCGCCATGTAATTTTGCATCTGGCAATAGGACACGCACCCCTCTGCCTACTAATTGATATGCATAATGTAAGTTATGTTCTTTTGCACTCGTGAAACCATGTAAAAAAATTACTACCGGGGTTTCTTCATTCATATTTTCCGTATGTATATGTAATAAAGGAATATTTCCCCACAATTCTTTCTCAACAATCATCTTTGTCACTCCCAACATTTGTCTCATCTTTATGTTAGCAAACTTTTTTCACTGTGACAAAATTTTGACGAATGGTTTACAAAACGATACTATTCAAATTATAAGAAAGGGGCAAAAAGCTATGAAACCGCATTTAATCGTTTTGGACTTAGATGGTACGTTATTAACGGACCAACAACAAATTTCGGCAAAAACTAAAAAAACATTATTGCAGGCAAAGGAGCAAGGCCATCAAGTTATGATTGCTACCGGTCGTCCTTATCGTGCGAGTGATCTTTATTATCACGCACTTGGCCTTACAACGCCCATCGTAAATTTTAATGGTGCTTACGTCCACCATCCTAAAAATGCAGCTTGGCAGACTAAGCATACTCCTATTGATTTAAGCGTAGTACATGATGTCGTCAATTCCATCAATAGCTATGAATATGAAAATATTATAGCGGAGGTTAAGGACGATATTTATGTTCATACAGAGAACTCACGGATTTTAAATATATTTAATATGGGGAATCCTAAAATTACTCATGGGAATCTCTATACCCAGTTACTTGAAAACCCTACTAGTTTACTGATTCAAGCGAATGAAGTGAATTCAATGATTATTCGTGACCATTTACAGGCTGTCCATGCAGAAGTCATTGAACATCGTCGTTGGGGTGCCCCACTTCACATTATTGAAATTGTTCGCCGTGGCTTAAATAAAGCAGTAGGAATCGCTCATGTAGCACAGGATTTAGGTATCCCACGCGAGCGTATTATTGCATTCGGTGACGAGGACAATGATTTAGAAATGATTGAATATGCCGGTATCGGTGTCGCAATGGGCAATGGAATCCCTGCTTTAAAAAACATTGCCAACGAAATTACGACAACCAATAATGACGATGGCATCGCTAAAATGCTTATCGAGCGATTGAAACTATCCTAGTTAAATAAAAACACCCTATTTTTGGATCATCACCATAAGTTGTGGATGTCATTCATTAAAATGTAAGCCATCTATAAAAGTTGCGCGAAGTCCGCCCAGTCGGACGGAAATCAACCACACGTTATGGTGATGAGCCCATTTTTCACTTTAACTTTCGAGTTAACAATACACTGAGTTGCAATTATACTGAAACACGATATGATAATATATCTATATAAAATTTTATTAGGAAGTAGTTTCGAGAAATATAGAGTGGAAATTGAAAACTCGACACGTGTTCACCTGTTATGTAGTATAGGTATTTGTAAACTTCTCATATAGAGTTAAAAGAATATTAAATTAGGGGGACAAATGATGAAAATTTTTACTGATAGTGGCTGTGATCTACCAAAGTCTTACTACGAAGAAAACAATATTGAACTTCTTCCACTACGAGTGCAATTAAACAATAATGAATATGATGATGTCATTTCGATTGATTCCAAAGAAATTTACGACGCTATTCGTCAAGGTGCTCGCCCAAAAACATCCCAAGTATCACCAGAGCTATTTCTCAATCATTTCGAAAATCTAGCGAAAAATGAAGAGGAAGGAATCTATATTGCCTTTTCATCGGAATTATCAGGCACCTATAATACCGCTGTCATGATTCGCAATCAAGTACAGGAGCAATATCCCTCCCTTAAATTAGCTATTATCGATTCTAAATGTGCTTCACTAGGTTTCGGCCTAGTAGTCGAAGAAGCCGTTCGCCTTCGAAATACAGGTGCTTCACTGGAAGAAATCGAAGCAAAAATTACAGCCCTTACCCCACAGATGGAGCACTTATTTACGGTGGAAGATTTAGATTACCTTGCTAAAGGTGGTCGTGTATCTAAGGCAAGCGCATTTCTTGGGGGGCTCCTAAGCATAAAACCCATCTTAAATGTAGAGGATGGTAAACTTGTCCCGATTGAAAAATCACGCGGACGTAAAAAAGCCATCGCTCGCATGTTAGATTTAATGCAGGCGCGCGGTGAAAATTTCTCTGAAAAAGTTGTTGGTATTAGCCATAGTGATGATGTGGAATTTGCCAACGAAGTAAAGGCTTCTATCCAAGAAAGATTTTCACCAAAAGCTATTCAAGTAACAATGATTGGTTCAGCTATCGGCTCACACGTAGGACCAGGTACAATTGCCATCTTCTTTACAAATAAAAGCTATCAAGCGTAACAAAAATCCCCTCCGCACTGAAAAGTGTTAAGGGGATTTTTCATTTTATCCTACTGGGATTAATTTAGAGCATCTTGCTCTTTACGTCGTACTTTACCTCGTCTAATAATAACAACTACAAATCCTATGAATATTAACCATACTAATCCTAGTGCTACCATATAAGGTACATTTAATCCTTCATCATTTCTAACTTGATAAATCTCTACCATTTCGCGATTTAAAATAACTGGATAAACGTCTTTTTCATTAATACGAACTTTTTCTTCATGTATAATACCGTTTAGCATTTTACCTTCACCAAGCTGAGCAGGTGTTAAATCAACGCGTTGTGTTTCACTAGTATTATTAACCATGATGACCCATTTTTCTTTATCGGACGTACGTGTAAATACAAGTAGGCCATTTTCATTTGTGAGAACTTCAAAATCACCATTGCGTAATGTCTCAGATTTATTACGTAAAGATTGGACATTTTTAATATAGTCGATTAATTCTGTATCAGTTTTAAAGTTATAAATTTGGTGCGTATCTGGCTTTTTTTCACCGTTCATTGCAATTTCTGTACCATATTGTACAACTGGAATTCCTGGCATCATAAATAAAGCACCCATCGCCATTTTCAAACGCGTTGGTGGGAACATATTTTCTGTTGCAGAATCAAATGTAAATCGATGCGTATCTAGCGAATCAATCATAATCTGAGTTGGTTTCTTACCTGCAATAGGCTCCATCAACTTAGTAGAATCCATATCAACATTTTTAAAGATATTACGGTAAATATCAGCTGAACCTTTAGAAAAGCTTGCATCAAAGTTTGCATCACTTTCTTCATTTGAAATGACATAGAGTGATTTTTTCGTATCTTTTAATGCTTTAATTACTGCATTGATAAACTCTGTATCAGCACCAGCAATATTTGTTAAACGCACTCCACCAACATCGTATGTAGAGATAAAGTCTGTTGCTGATTTAACAAGTGCGTCTTGTACGTCTTTGTTTGTTAAGTCCCACTGTACTTGTCCATTATTTGTTGAAGCAATCCAGTCCTTTTTCGCTGAATCTTTTGCCCACTCATGATTCGGACTTACATTGTTTAATGGAAAATCAACCATGATCGATACGTTTTTAGCTTTATAGGCCTCAATGACACTTTGAAACTCCTCAGCCGTCCCAAAATGACGCTCAATTGAAGAGTAGCTCGTCGGCATCGATCCATCATATTTCTCAGTGGCAAAAATCGGGCCAATAGAAGCGATTGTAAAGCCCATCTCTCCGATAAATTTTAGTTTATCCTGTAAACCTGCAAAATCGCCTCCTGCAAATTTAGTAGCGTCTTGCGTATTTGTATCAAAATCGTTAGTGCCCGAACCATTAAAGAAACGGTCAACGAGTAAATCATAGATGCTTTCTTCTGCAATCGTTCTTGTCGACGTTTCATCAGCATGTGCAACTGGTGTAGCACTCACTAATGAAGTTGCTAGTAAAAGCGATGCAGCTGTCGCACTTATCCACTTTTTGAATTTCACTTTAATTCCCTCTCTTTCAAACCAATCCTCCGTCATTTTACCAAATAAAATAGTCACGTCGCTATCTTTTCAAAATATTTTCCGAAAATGACAAAATGAATTACGGCAAAAAGGTGTCAACTTCTCCTTCAAATACAATTTATCGACTTGATCGTGGGACCTAAACAATTTCTCCTTCAAAAAAAGCCGTGAAGCGAGAACTTCACGACTTTTACAAAATTATGCTAAGAAATTTTGACCCATTGGTAATTTGAAACCTAGGAACAATGTAATCAATAAGAATACTGCAAATAAAATCCAAAACATACCCGTTGGTTTGTTTTTCTTTTGACGAACTAATACCATTTCCATCATACCAATGACTAAAATACCACCTATAAATTTAAAGCCATAGAGCATACCCATACCATAATCCATGCCTTTAATAAATAGTGCTCCACCAGTAATGATAATTAAAATGTAGAATAAACGTAATGTCATATGTAAGCCTTTTGACTGCTTGCCCATTAATGCCGCAATTAAAAAGATTACGATTGCAACTACCCAAGTAGTAATATGCAAATGCGTTTGGCTAGTTAAGAAATCCATTATTGTCCCACCTCATATTCTTTTTTCTATCAAACTCTATCCTACCATGTGATGGAAAGGGTTTCAAACATTACAATAGTGTTCATATCATATACATTAATTCCCTCGGCATAATTACGTCCGAATCAGCTGAAAGAAGTTAAAAATCCGCGGAGGTAAACTCACGCGGATTTGAAAAATTATTCAAAATGATTCACTAAAGTACCGATGCCTTGGATAGATACTTTTACAGTATCACCAGCTTTTAAGAATTGTGGCGGATTCATACCTTTGCCAACACCTGCTGGAGTCCCTGTTAAAATAACGTCACCTGGCTCTAATGTAACATGCTGAGATAAAATCGATACTAATGATTCTACAGTGAACATCATATCTTTTGTTGAGCCGTTTTGACGTACTTCGTCGTTCACTTTTGTAACGACTGTTAAATCTTGTGGATTCGGAATTTCATCTTTTGTTACAAGGTAAGGTCCAAGTGGACAAGTTCCATCCAAGCTTTTTCCTAAGAAGAATTGCTTATGTTTTTCTTGTAAATCACGAGCTGTTAGATCATTGGCAATCGTATAGCCAAATACATAATCGTATGCTAAGTTTTTCGGAATATTTTTACCACGTTTACCAATGACAACCGCTAATTCGCCTTCATAATCCATTTTAGATGAAAGATCGGCATGAATAGAAATTGTTTGGCCATCAGCAGCAATAGCAGTCGGAGATTTTGTAAATACCATTAAGTCTGTTGGAGCTGCTTCTGCACCCATTTCTTTAGCATGTTCATCATAGTTTTTCCCAATACACATAATGTTTTTTGGTGTGCGTGGAATCGGTGATAACCACTCGATCACTGTAAATTCGCGTTTGAAACTATTAGCACGGTCTGATTTTTCAGCGGCTTCTACTAATTTACGAATCTGTTCAACAAAATCAAAGCCTAGAGCAATGCCATCTACAATTGAACTTGAAAAAGAAGGGAGAACTTGAAGTTCATTTTGAATAGCGAGTACATCCCATACTGCTTCTTCTTTTTTTACTTTTGGTCCAAAGCTTACATGTCCACCTAATTTAAATGATAAAATTTTCATGATTTTCAGAGCTCCTTCTTTTTTTTACATAATACAACAAAATTATAGAAATTGCCTTACTTTTACGAAAACTATTTTTATTCCGAATAATTTGCTGGTTTTTTACCATAACGTGTGGTTGATTTCCGTTCCGACTGGGCGCTTTGTTGTTGCTGTCGCTACGCTTTCGCACAGTTAAAACATTTGTTGCTGTCGCTACGCTTTCGCACAGTTAAAACATTTGTTGCTGTCGCTACGCTTTCGCACAGTTAAAACATTTGTTACTGCCGCTTCGCTTCGCTGCAGGGTCTCGGGCCAACAGATTTTTTTTTGCGCGAAAGCATAGTGCTAACGAAGCGGCAGCGGCACCGATGTTGGTCACGAAGGCGTTATCACAGGATGTGATGGTTTTAGCCTTCGTTCCTCTATCGCTGATCCCCAAGGAGTCGCCCATCCTCCACTACAATCAACTAACATACGTTTTAACAAATGCTATCCCAAACATTTTATAATGAGCAAATCGCAATTAATTATTCTTATTATACAAGACGTATTCATTAACTTTATGTTGCCCTCACATTGAAAATGCACGCTAATTTCCACCGCAGATTGCGCGCTTTTTGCACGAGAGTCAAGCCCATAACAATTATCCTGCTTTAGTTTTCGTCTTATACGTTAACTTGCGCCATAAAGCCTCTAACGGACCTTGTTGCCATTTCGCTAGCCAAATTTCTGCCACAATCATTTGTACAATAATAATGCTTACCGCAATTAGCACGCCTGTTGCGACGTTTACTTTTCCATACAAGCCAAATCCAAATTGATAAAACAGACATGTTCCAATGACCGATTGAAGTATGTACATTGTAAACGACATGCGCCCTATTTTCGCAAAAGGACTAAGCAATTTTGGTACAACTGGGAGTAAACAAAGTAAAACAATGAGCCCCGTATAGCCTACTGCTAAAATTGGACCACCTATGTATACTTTCAAGTAGTCTAATAAATACGTACGCGTAAACATGATCGGTGAGCTTTTAATAAAAATACCAATTGCTAACCCAGCTACTGCTAATGCCAGCCATAGCCATTTAAGTTCTCTCGCTCGTTCTACTAAACGCCATTTAGAGGCTGCGGCACCAATTAACATAAATGGTAGAATTGTAAATAATGCCACAAACCACATGCCGATTCCTGCCTGAAACGATAAATCAGTTAGACGTTGCATAAATGCATCAACCCAACTCCCTGTTCCATAAGCAGTTATCGCCTGCTCTACTGAAGTAATATCTAAATACTCATCAATCTTTGTATTAAAATTAATATATCCTACTACAAATAACATAAAAGCTTGCATGACGCCGCTAATCATAATGCCAATTGACAATAACCAAATTGGATGTAGACGTAGTAAGAGCACTAAAAAAACGCCGCAAAATGCATACACCATCAAAATGTCGCCCCACCAAATGAGCACAGCATGTAGCAAACCAAATACAAATAATACAGAAAGTCTTCGAAGTCCTATCGCATAAAAATTTTGTTCACGACTTTGTGCTTTCCGCCATTGCATAGCGAGTCCGTAGCCAAATAACATGGCGAACAGTGGATAAAAGCTACTTTGTACATAAATATCTAAATTTTGCTGCCACACAATATCTGACGGTGTTGTAAACCATGATGCCAAATCAATATAGGGCATTGGCAAATAAAAGGCAAACATATTAACGAGTAAAATGCCTAGTAAGCTAATACCACGTAAAATATCTAATGTTGCGATGCGCTCCTGCAACATTGTCGGTTTTAACTCCACAAAAAAAGCCTCCTCTATGTATATGGCGAAAACAGGACTCTCTAACACGCATTCCCTTATATGAAACTACCCAGATAGCCCTGTTTTCACCGCTTTCACTTATGCATGTATAGCCCGTTCAATATCAAATAAATAGAGAACCTTATCACTCACTTTAATTTGAAGGATCGATTCTATCGCCTCACTATACACTCTAAGCTGGACACCATATCGTTCTAAAAGTTCTTTCGTTAATGCTGGTTCCTCAGCAAAATGTGATTGGATACGATCGGTCTTATAATCAAGTAAGATCCATTCACCGTTTTCATCCTCAAATAAGCAATCAATAATTCCTTGTACAATTTGAGCGTCGCCATCTTCATCTACTCGACTAATCGTAAATGGCAATTCTCTGCGAATTGTTTTTGCTTTTTTAAAGCGTTGTCCAATGTCTGTTGTAAAGAAATTATATATTTTTTTCGACGGAACAACTTTCCCCTCAGCCTCGGTCAGAAGCTGTCTATTCACTAAATTAGTGACAAACTCCTGAACCTCCTGTACGTCCGTAAAGCCGTTTTGAGGGACATGTTGCATAACTGTATGAACCGCTGTACCTATTTCTGCACCTGTCAGCTGCTTGTCCTGTAAAAAGGTTGGACGGGGTGCAACGGTCGTCGATTTTTGCTTAGAAGGTGCTGAAAAGTAATACTCAGGCTCTTCCTGTCTCTGAAGATTTTCTAAACGCTTAATTTCACTTACAGATGTTTTTGAACGTTTTTGTGTTGATTTCTGAAACGCATACTGTGCTTGAAAGCGCATCGTAATTTCCGACTCCAAAGCTTCGTCCTCGGGTGTTTCTAGCAATTGCTGTACCTCGTCCTCTAACGCCTGTATATCATACGCATAATGGCTTGTTTCAATAGCTCGTACCCACCAATGCGATACATCATCTGCTGCCTTATAAGGGGAAGCAGCAATGGCTGAAAAATCTGCATGTCTTGCTACTGCAGGCCCAAGCCAATCAAAGTAACTATTTGCTCTAGCTCGTAAATACTCCTGTAAAGGGGCATCTAACGGCAAGCTTTGTGCATCCAGCCAATTGTCGCGGGTTTTATCCCAATTTTTTACCGAGCCGACTAAAATAAGTCGCTCCTTTGCACGTGTCATCGCTACGTATAATACACGCATTTCCTCAGCACGCATTTCAAGCTCTTTCTTCTCCTTCAAAGCTAAAAATGGTAGAGATGTATACGTAATACGATTTTCTGGATCAATTGCCTTCACTGCAAGACCAAAATCTTGATCGAATAAATAAGGGTTATGGAAATCCATTTTATTAAACGGTCTCCCCATCCCTGCCACAAAGACAACTGGGTACTCTAACCCTTTGGAAGAGTGAATAGTCACAAGGCGAACGACGTCATCCTTTTCTCCAATCGATTTCGCCGTCCCTAAATCATCGCCTCGTGTACGCATACGATCAATAAAACGTAAAAAGCGAAATAGTCCTCGAAAGGCTGTTTTCTCATACATTAAAGCACGGTCGTGTAAAATGCGTAAATTGGCCTGACGCTGCTTCCCATTCGGCATCGCTCCAACCATCTCATAATAATGCGTATCTAAATAAATTTTCCAAATTAAATCTGACAGCGAACCACGTCGCGCTAAATCTCGCCAGTTTTCAAATGCTAGCATAAATCGTTGAAGCTTCACAAAAGTGTCAGACTGCACACCATGCCCCTCACTTCGAATGAATTGCCTTAATGCATCATAAAACGGCGCTTTCGTATCTGCTAGTCGAATTTTTGCTAGCTCATTTTCTGTTAAGCCAACAAATGGAGCACGTAGCACTGAAGCTAAAGGAATATCCTGATATGGATTATCAACAACCTTTAGTACATTCAGCATAATCATCACTTCAAGCGCATCAAAATATCCTTTTGAGGACTCCGCATAGAGCGGGATTCCCGCAAGCTTAAATTCCTCTACTAAATCTGTTGACCATGTCATTGAACGCATTAAAATTACAATATCACTATATTTTAACGGACGTTCTGTCTTCGTTTTTGTATCGAATACGGTTGTTCCGTCCTCCATCATTTGTCGAATACGCTCAATAATAAAACGTGCCTCATACTGTGATTTTTTTAATTCCTCTAATTCAGAAGCGTTGCTTACAGTATCTTCTGCTTCTTCGTCCAACTCCTCTTCCTCGGGAGGATGCATGATGACTAGCTCTACTGGAACTTCTTTGTCATCATAGGGGGCTGCTGGCTTTAGTGAAGCATTTTCATCATAAAGAATTTCTCCAACTCGCTCACCCATAATTTGTGCAAATACATAGTTTGTAGCGTTCAACACTTCTTCTCGACTACGGAAGTTAGCGTTTAAATCTATACGCATCCCCGTCAAATCTGGCGTCTCTAGAAACTCGCTATACTTTCGCATAAAAAGCTTCGGTTCTGCTAAACGGAAACGGTAAATACTTTGTTTGACGTCCCCAACCATAAAAAGATTTCCATCTTGCTCACTACCCGTTTTCACAAGCTGTAATATAGTTTCTTGTAACATATTTGTATCTTGATATTCGTCCACAAGCACTTCTTTAAAATGTTGCTTTAAATCTAGAGCAACAGGTGAAGGCTGTAATTCACCTTCAACTTCTACAGTTAAAATTTGTAAGGCGAAATGTTCTAAATCTGAGAAATCAATAATTCCTCGTTCTAATTTCGCGATGCGGAACTGTTCACTAAAAACATTCGTCAATTCGACCAATGTTCCTATCGTAGGCCCCATTAATCGAATCTCTTCCAGCAATCGTGCAGGAGTACGAACGAAGAAAGTCTCTTTAAGCTTGTTTACAATTTTTTTAGCTGCCTCACGCTTTTTCTTAGCAAGCTCCTGTAGCTCCACATCTACTAAAGCATCCTTGGATACACGCTTTAACGTTGACCACTTTACGGTAGCAAAATAATCAAAGAGTTCTTGCCATGTTCCTTCACGACTAATGCGAATGCCTTCCTGAATCATAGCAAAATCCATTTCTGCAGTTTCAGCATATGGTCCTGGTCCAGCAGGCTGTAGCGTTATGGCACGCATTTCAGAAATTAACACAAATGCCTCTTCAAGACTATGCTTGACTGTTAATTTCACATATTTTGATAGCTCTAAATCATCAATTGTTACGTCCGCTGCTAAGTCGTATGTCTCTGGTAGACTACGAAGCCATTTTTGAGGCTCTGCATGAACACAGGACGTATCATAAAGCTTGCTTATTAAAGTTTCTATTGCCTGATCATCACGATCCGATGTAAAGCTATCAACAAGGCGATAGATTGCTTGAACCTGTGCTTCATCCTCAGAATCGTAAGCATCTTCTAATACTTCGGCTAATATATCGTCCCTTAACAAAGCAACCTCTGCCTCATTTGCTATACGAAAGCCTGGATCAATATCTAGCATATAGGCGTACTGCTTCACAATAGCTAAGCAGAAAGAATGCAGCGTTGAAATTTGCGCTTTATTGACAAGGCTTAGCTGGCGTCGCAAATGGTTAGAAGTTGGATTTTCTGCAATAGCCTTTTCAAGTGCCTCCGCCATACGGTGACGCATCTCAGCAGCGGATGCATTTGTAAATGTTACGACAAGTAACTCGTCGACATTGATGGGATCCTCTGTCGCTACTACCTTTTCAATCATTCGATTAATGAGAACTGCCGTTTTACCAGAGCCTGCCGCAGCCGATACAAGTGTATCCTGGCCGCTTGCATAGATTGCCTTCCACTGGTCGTCAGTCCATGTCACTTCCGCTGGCTTTTCAGGTATTTTTTGTACCAACTTACTTCATCTCCTTCCGAATTATTTCAACGATATCATTCGGTTTTGCTTGCTGTAACTGACGGTAGCTTTGCTTACCATCAGATGGGTCAAATTGACAAACAGCTGTAAATTGACAGTAGTCACAGGCTGTTTTTGATTTCAGTTTATACGGACTAATGGAAGTATCCCCCGCTAAAATTCCGTTACCCGCCTCTTGATGCTTGCGCCGTACAAAATGCTGTAGATTTTTCATATCATTAACAGGTACAATCCGTGACTGAGATTCTGATGGTGTCCCATCTTTTTTCATATAGACAGGAATAATTTTTGAATGTCCACTCGATTCCTCTAATTGCTCGTCCATCGATAAAATGGCCTCCGCATTTTCTGACAAAAGACCTTTCATTTTATACTGTTTTAAACGGTCTTCCTCTATTTCGCTGTCGCTTAAATCCTTATCAAGCTTTAGCATTGGATTGTGGACATGTACATAAAGAACTCCGGCTGGTTCCGCTTCACCTGGTAGCCAGTAAGAGGAATTTTCCATCGCTACATCTAAATACGTTAGTACCTGAAGTGACAATCCGTAGTAAACCTCATTCAAATCTAAATCACGGGCTGATGATTTATAATCGACGATCCGTAAATAAGAGCGGTCATCAATAGACGCACTATCCACCCTATCAATACGACCTCGCATTAACATTTTCTTACCACCTGTTAAATCAATTTCAAGCGGTGGAAGCTGTTCATTTTGGCCCGGTCCAAATGATGCTTCAATGGCGATTGGCTTAAAATGAGATACATTTGCATGCTGTGTAAGTGCAGTCATTGTTCGCTCAACAATCCGAATAAGCTTACGTTGAATGTAGCGATAACGTGCGCTTGACAGTAAGATTTGATGTGAAAACACCGGCACAATTTGCTCAACAGCTTGTCGTGCTAATTGCTTAATTTGCTGCTTTGTTAAACGTATCAATGAAAGTTGCAGACGATGTGTCTCCTCAGTAATCCATTTCAATGCCTCATGGAATAAATCGCCCATTGCGAATGTTTCTAGCCTGTACTCTGCCCGCTCTTCTAGACGAAGCCCATACGTTGTAAAATGCGAAAATGGACAACGGAAGTATTTCTCAACTCGAGACACACTAGAAGTTAGCTTTTGACCATATAATTCTTGCGTAATGTAGTTTTCTAAAGGCTCTGCCTCATTTTTATGAGTGATTGGATGTAAAACTCGATCATAAACAAGGGCCCAATAAGGGTCCTGATTATAAATTTTTTGTAACGCTACCCACTCTGGCGCAAGCTCGCGGCTATGTTCAGCTTGGCGTTTTTGCACCATTAAATGTGCTAAAGCTGTCCGAGGATGACGTATATACGGTAAAGCATTTTCATCCAGTAATTCAATTGGATCAATGACCACTCGTTCGACCTTGACACCACTCAGAAGACCAGCCGTTTTATCATTGCCGATAATTTTCTTAATATAGAGTGAAGACAATAGAGCCTTACCCTCTTCATCTGCCGTTGAATAGGACATATATAATTTATCGGATGGTGTCGTTAAAGCACGATATAACAAGAAATTTTCCTGCAGTAATCGATTTTTAGATGTTGGCGCAAGCTCATAACCAATTTGACTAAACCACTCACGCTCAGTATCTGACAGCAATCCCTCGTACTCCATACGGGTTGGATAGACCCCATCATTCATCCCTAAGACAAAAGCGACTTTTATATTGGATAAACGAGCTAAATCAACGTTCGCAACCATGACCTCATCTAATGTAGGAGGGATACGCGAAAATTCTAAAGTGTCAAAACCCTCATCTAAAATTTTAGCCGCTTCCTCCACGGACATCTCCTGCTCACCAAACATATAAACAAACTGATCGAGCACTGCAATCCATTCTTTCCAAGCTTGATCATGCTCACTTGCAGCTAATGCATCACCTCGATCAAGTTCACGGTCTTTCATTGCTTGAAGCTTTTCATAAACATTCAAATTCTCAATCAGCTCAAATAAAGCTGTCGCAACATCTTTTCCTGTTGTCGCTACCTTCAGCTTGTCCTGTAATAATTGGAGCGGTTGACGAACTTCATCGCGAACGGCCTCGATTTCTGCTTGCATAGCACGTTCTTCGTCCGTCTGTACGCGAGAATGGAATTCAAGTCCACGATACTTTTTGAAAAACCAGCGAGCTTCCTCAAACCAGCGCTCGCCAAAGATACCCTGTGCTAAACAGTAATTTTCTAAACGATCCGCCCGCTCTCGCCAAACATTTAACTCAGCATGTAACGGGAAAAATAGATCTGTTTTTACACTTCGAAAAACTGGTTCATATTTCCAGTCAGAAGTAATAACCTCTAAAGCCGAACGACTAAGCTCAATTAAAGGATGATGCAGCATCGTCTTTTTCGAATTTGTAAAAATGGGAATTTCATATTGCTGAAAAATAGTTGTAATAAGCGGATCATAAACTTCCGCTTGTCTATAAAGAAGTACGATATCTTGATAACGATACCCCGTCTCCCTTGTCAACTTTGTTATTTCCCGGGCAATGGCATGGATCTCCGCACGTCGATTAGATGCTTCAAGTACCATTACATCACCTGATGTTTCTTTCGTTTGAGGCACCAGATCAGCAAACCTTTTTTCCATATGCTGTAAATCTTCAGATTGAAAACGATGCGTATAATAAAAGTGCAATGGTGCTTCTACCTCAACGCCTTCTTCATAGGCAATATCGTGTAAACGTTGGTTCGTAGAAGCGGCTTCATGAAATAAAGATTGCTCATCATACACTTCCTCAATATGGTCAAAAGGAAGAACTACCGTTACCTGCTTCGTCACCTTTAATAACTCTTTAACAAGCTCTAGTTCCCTTACAGTAAATGCTGTAAAACCATCTATATAAATAGACGCCTGCTTCATCGTCTCAGAGTATTTCAGATGCTCCGTCAAAATCGGATAATACCCCTCACTATCGACATACGTCGTGCCCAACCGTTCCTCCAAAGCTTGTAAAACGACTTGCAAATCATTCGCCTTCGCTTGCAATGTATTAGGTGCATCTATGGCCTTCAAAGATGCTGATACTTCAGCTAACACCGAACTATTTACACTATAACGACTAAACTCTCGTAATAGCGTTTCTATTTCTTCCGTAAAGCCTCGTTTTCCAGCTGCTTGTCGAAATAACGAAAACTCACTTTTTTGTTCCTCTAAAAGTTTACGAATCAGCATTCGATAGCCATAGCCATTTACTTCTTTTCGAGCAATACCACCCGTTTCCTGTAACACTAGCCACGCCAATCGTTTAAATGTCATAACCTGCGCACGAATTAAGCCTTGCAAGCCATGCTTATTCGTTAGCTCATACTCCGTTGAGTACGACATTTGGTCGGGGACAATCACAAAAATTGGATGACCTAACGGATCCGATTTTAGTTGTTCAACAATCTCTTGATGAATAAATGTTGATTTACCTGTTCCTGAACGTCCTGATACGATACGCAATGTCATATACATTCCCCCTCCTATTATTGATCTATTAAAAAAAAGTGATAGTTGTTGCGGATCATCTTGGTTTGCTGTTTTACCTGAGCGGTTTTCGCATCGACCCGATCACTTTGCTACTCTAACTAAATATTTTATCTAAGCGCTACTCAATGCTTTTCGCGCATTGCCTACCATTTTGGAAAAACCAATTTCGCCTTGGGGTAATTGAAGTTGTCGCACAAAAACTATTTACTGCATAAAGATAAAAACCCCTTCTCTCATTTTACATGATAAAAGGGGCAAGATGTGCATATTCAACTTTCAACGTTAATGATTTTTCGTCAATTTTCGCGCTTGTTTTAAATCTTTCTCTACACGCGCGTTTAATCGCTTCTCTATAAACTTGCCGATCCACCAAAGCAGGACAATCGCAACTGCCGCAATAATTAGTCTTACGGGGCTTGTTAGGAGCGCTTTTAAATCGTAACCGAGCACGCTCATTGCTAAGATCATTACGAACTTCCCAGCCATTAACACTACAAAATAAAACTTTTTATGAATATGAGATAATCCCGCTACTATGTTTACAATGACTGATGGTGTAAAAGGAAAACAAAGTAAGACGAACAGGGGACTAATGCCATTCATATCTACCCATTTTATTAGTTGCTGTACTTTTTTACTACCTGTGACAAAACGAAGCTTTGGATGCTTGCCAAACTTTCGGACAAGCAAAAATAATGCATATGACCCTGCTACAGATCCTAACCAGGATAATAAAAATCCAAACCATAAACCGAATGCACTCGCATTAGCAACAACGAACACGACTAAAGGTAAAAACGGTAAAAACGCTTCTATAAAAGGTAATAATAAACCAATGATTGGACCGAACGTTCGGTATTGTGCCGCAATCTGTTCAATATTTTCTACAGTAAACCATTCACTCAAAATCGACACCTCTATTTATATTGCAAAATTAAATGTAAAATCGTTAGCTTTTCCGAAGTATTTTTATACTCATGTGGCTGATGTCCTGAGAATACTAGTGTATCCCCTTCTTCTAGCAATTCATGCATCTCTCCAGCAGAAATTACGGCTTGTCCTTGAATAACAGTTACAGTTTCCTCTACCCCTTCTGTGTGAGCCTCACTCCTGCTAATAGCACCGGGCTCCATTTCAATCTTATAAAGCTCCCATCCACGCTCTGGATTATAAGGAATAATGGAATACACACGATATCGACCATCATCTTCATCTACATGTGGCGCATCCTTACTACTATATTTCATGAAGCGTGCTGTCGGTGCTTGTAGTAACGAAGAAAATGAAATGCGCAATCCCGCAGCAATTTTCCAAATCGTTGATACTGTAGGATTTGCCTCTCCCTTTTCAATTTGTGCAAGTTGCGCTTTACTTACACCTGTAGTCTTGGCAACATCGTCTAAACTTAAATGACGCTGTTGTCGAATCTTTTTTAATTGAAAGGCTAAATTCCGACTCATTTGTTCCATTTTAATTCACCAATTTCTATTGTTTATTTTATCAGACATATGTATACTCTAATAAACATTATGAACTATCAAACTATTCCGCTATTAGTATACATGGAAATTTTTAAGAAAGGATGATCTATTTTATGACAAGTACAACTGATTTTCAGAATGAAACGGTTAACACGCCAGACGATAGCTATTTACAAGGCGTGAAAGATTGCATCCCCACTTTACTTGGTTATATTAGCATAGGACTCGCTTTCGGTGTAGTAGGTTCCGCTTCTGGATTATCTGTACTCGAAATTGCACTTTTATCTATACTCATTTATGCAGGCTCTGCACAATTTATCTTTTGTGCACTTCTTTTAACAAATAGCCCTGCCTCTGCTATTATTGTAACCATTTTCGTTGTAAATTTGCGACATTTACTAATGAGTTTAACATTAGCACCCCATTTCACACGCTATTCCATGCTAAGAAATGTTGGTTTCGGCACATTATTAACGGACGAAACATTTGGTGTAGCTGTTACGAAGCAAATGCAAGCCGGTAAGCTTTATGGTAAATGGATGGATGGGCTGAATATAACGGCCTACTCATTTTGGATTTTTTCTTGTGTAACGGGTGCCTACTTGGGACAATGGGTAGCAAACCCTGAAAAATGGGGCTTAGATTTCGCATTGATCGCTATGTTCGTGGCACTCCTTGTTTTACAGCTTAGCAGTGTAGGCAAAAGTAAAATAATGCATTATCTTATATTAATCGGCTATATGTTTGTTATTATGTATGGTCTTTCATATATTGTGCCTTCACATGTGGCTGTACTTCTTTCAACTATGATTGTAGCAACTATAGGGGTGGTGACAGATAAATGACGACAACTGCTACTATGGTATGGCTCATCATTGGCTGTGCACTTGTAACCTGGCTACCACGTATTATTCCCTTTATGTTCGTCCGAAGTGTGAAGCTACCAGAGGTTGTATTAAAATGGCTAAGCTTTATCCCAGTCTGTATATTGAGTGCCCTTGTCATCGAAAACTTATTAGATACCGAAAATGGAAAAATTGTTACACTTAATTGGCCTGTATTTATTACATTTGTGCCAACGCTTATGATTGCACTTGTTACCAAAAGTTTATCTATAACAGTTGTAGCGGGGGTTATCATTATGGCAGCCGTAAGATTTTTCATGTAAAAAAGGTCAGTCTTAAAAGTGAGAAAGCTATCACTTTGGACTGACCTTTTATAGTAATATCAAATATGCCTTTTCATAATTACGTACAGAATCGATTTTGTGCACCATAGGACGTGGCGTTCTTAAACTGAGTTCCTCCATTTCAGCAGGTGTCTTTTATACCGAAAGTGTAGCGACTGGTACAGGTGTATGGACAACCGCTGAAAGTAGTTAAAGCGTACTCTTGTTTTTCTTCATTTTACTTGCTAGCCAAAAGCCTACTGTTAACGAAAATGCATCGATGACGAATATAATAGACGGCGAAGTATAACCTGCATAGACAGATGCCGCCATAAGTGCAATGGCCAATATTAACGCAACATACCGATTATACGTAATTCGAGTAAACAATAATACGAGTAATGCAGGTAAAAATAACGCTAACATCATTTTCCCGAAAACATCCATCATATATCCCTCGGCTCAGCTAGTAATAATCCAATACGATAATGATCATTGCTATATATAACATGCTGTGTTAAGCGTATTTCATTGTTACGATCTACTACTTCTAGACGACAATGTGCAGCATTTAATTGCAAAGCCTCGTATAAATCATTTTCAGTAAAAATGGCCTCACCATTTACTTTACGAATACATTCCCCTGCCTGTAAGCCCATTTTTTCAGCTGGTGAATCAGGTAAGACAGCCGCAATAATAGCGCCCTTTGAACTTGGGGCAACCGCGTAAATATCCGTTTTTTCTTGTTGAGCGTAGTAGATTGAAATAATGATACGAATCACTACACCAATTGCTAGCGTTATAAAGCCGATGAATGGCTCCAAGGCAGCTGCAAGTCCACCTATTAAAATTACCTGTCCTAGCATTAGCACTGATCGGCCAATTTTAGGCAATTGCAAAGCCGGTAATTCTTTTCTAGAAAGCTTTGAAAAGCCAATAACGACTGGGAATAGTACAAGTGCAAAGGTACTCTCTCCTAATGTGAATTGTGGCCAATATGGGAAATCTACTGGAATAACATCACCAGGTAGTACAAAGAAGATTGGTAGTACCCATACATTTCTTGAACGATAGACAATTGCCTGCATACCTCGCTTCGTCTTTTCAACTTGCGGCGTCGTGACCATCATTGCTGTTCGACGAATTAACATACCCTCCGCAATCACACATAGACCTGCTAAAATCGTAATCGTTACAATGGAGCCCTCTAATAAATTTACACCTTCTAAAGAGATTTTCCACCAAGAAAATGTCCAATTGAAGTGATACATCAACCATATCGCTAACGTCGCAATCCCCATCGTATAAATAGGTGAAAGGGCATTAACGAAGTACAATAATAGTGCCAATACAGAAATAGCGATTAAAACCATGATAAAAACTTTTGGCACCGTTAAACCTAAACCAACACTCACAAGCGAAATAAGGAGGGCAGATAACCAACCATATTTCCATTGCCCCATCAGTTCTGTCCAACCCCAAATAATACGTCTATTAAAAAATTTACGCTCCTGCTTTACACGCCTATAACCTAATAAAATCGCAAATAAAATTGCGATATACATTAATGGGTTGATTAAAAAGCGGCCAATCGCTGTTACAATTTCTAATAATATATCACTAACCATACGAACACCCGCCGTTTCTATCTAGAATACTATGAATTTATTGTATCAAACGACTACACTCTTGCGTAGTACAATCTAGTAGAAAGCCTTCTATTCTTATTTTTTTCGTCATTTTGGTGGATATCCCCGTTTTTTATAATAAAAAATAAGGATATGAGACCCACTATCAGTCTATATCCTCAAATCAAACTATCACTATTTTTTATTCTTCAATATTATGCAATAAGAAGCTTGTCGCCATTTGGAACTGTAAATCATTTTGACGATCCTCTTTATATTTTTTCAACGTTTCGTTTAAGCTGTTAAAGAAGGTTGTATCCATATTAAAATTCCCTTCTGCTTTTTTCAACTTCTTATCGTCTCGATAAAGCTTAACAGCTTCCTCCGTTGATTCATCCAAGTAACCGTCTAAACGAGCAATTTTATACCCTAGCATTTTTAAAGCATTTTGCGTATACGCAACTTCCTCACTCATGTCGCCCTCTTTAAACTTCCCTGATAGTGGGTGCATTTGGAAAGCGAATAATTCATTTTGTTCAATCACTAAATTAGCCTCAATACCTTGCTTATGAATCCATTCACGCTTTGGTGTCAGCCATTTATTTGTGGACAATTTAAGCTCTCCACCATTTTTCAGTGACCAAGACTCCTGTACTGTTCCTTTTCCGAAACTCTTAACACCAACAAGGGAAGCACGTCCCCATCCTTTTAAAGCGCCACTAAGCACTTCACTAGCAGATGCACTGCCCGCATTCTGTAAAACAACAATCGGTATTTTGTACATTGACTGTAAATAATTCTCGTCAAAGCTTTTTGATTCTGTTTTTAATGGTTCCATAGCACCTTCAGCATTTTGCATATAGGCAAACACTTTGCCATTCTCCAACACTGTGCTTAGTAGCGCTGCGACGCTATGTAAATAACCACCTGGATTATCCCGCACATCAATCACTAATCCCTTAATATCTTTTCGTAGCAATTTACTCGTTTCAGCAACCCATTCATTGGCCGTTTTCTCACCAAAAATCGAAATTCCCACATAACCTATCGGCGTATTTTCTATGTTTACTACTTCGCTCGTCACTGTTTTATTAGAAATTGCTGCTCGTTCCATCGTCATTTTAATATGTTTATCTTCACTCGGACGATAGACGACAATCGTAACTTTCGTCCCTTTCTCCCCTTGAATTAAATGCATTAATTCACTCATCTTTTTACCTTCCACTCGAGTGCCATCAACTTGTACAATTTCATCGAGAGAGCGCATCCCTGCTTTATCTGCTGGGGACGAACGGACTGGAGACACAACAATAAATTTCCCGTTATTTTCTGTTAGCTCAATCCCAATGCCCACTCTTTCCTCAGCTAACATTTGCCGGTGCTGTTCCGCCTCTTCCTTCGAATAATAGGTACTATAAGGGTCCTTAATAGCATCTGCCATACCCCGAAGTGCCCCTTCCACCAACGCATCTTTTTTCGTACTGTATACAGATTTTTTTTCAATTAAATTCATCGCTTCATTAATCGAATCAACCTCTGTAACGACCGGTTCCTTCTGATCCCCTAAATTAAACCAGTCAAAATAAATGCCACTCCCTAACAATAGACTACTAGCAAGTACGCCAACACCCGCCATCATTTTGCGCAAACCTTCCCTCCTCCGTCTCTTCTACTGTATGAATTTTATTTTTCAAACATACAAAATTAAGCTTCAAAATACTTTGTTGAATCCTATGATTTTTGTTTCGCTAGTATTCTATTGTGTATCGCAGGCTTTCTATTTCATAGCGTGGGTATTCTATTTCGGATCGTGGGGATTTTCATTTTCTAGTGTGAGTGTTCTATTTCGGATCGTGGGGATTTTCATTTTCTAGCACGGGTGTTGTTTCGCTGTTCGCGGGTATTTCCTTCCCTTCCGCGGGTATTCTCTCCCCATTCGCGGGTATTTACCCTCCTTCCGCTGGTATTCTCTCCCCATTCGCGGGTATTTCCTTCCCTTCCGCGGGTATTTCCTTCCCTTCCGCGGGTATTTACCCTCCTTCCGCGGGTATTCTCTCCATTCGCGGGTATTTACCCTCCTTCCGCTGGTATTCTCTCCCCATTCGCGGGTATTTCCTTTCCTCCCGCGGGTATTCTCCCCTTCCGCGGGTATTCTCTCCCCATTCGCGGGTATTTACCCTCCTTCCGCTGGTATTCCCCTTCCTTCTTCGGGTATCCATTCACGAAGCACATGTATTTAATAAACAAGGAAATACTCACATAAAAAAAATCTGCTTCGTTTCTTCTGGTAAACGAGCAGATTTTTGTGAAATTTATTTTTTGCTTAGTCCATTGCATCTACATAGCTTTTTAACATTTCCGCATTCATCGGCCCTCTAATAGCACGTTGAATATATCCATTTGAATCAATAAAATAGGTTGTGGGAATCGTTATTACTTGGTAGTCTAAGCCGGCTGAGTTTTTCGGGTCGAGTAAAATAGGGAATGTTAAATCGAAACTTTCTCTAAATGTCATGACAGAATCTATTTTTTCGTCCTCTGTAACGTCTCGTTCAGCCTGCGTTAAATTGACAGCTATTATTTCTACATTATCTTTTTTAGCATTTTGTTCGTAATAATTTTGCATATGTGGCATTTCTGCCTTACATGGTGGACACCATGTTGCCCAAAAGTTTAATACGACTTTTTTTCCACGGAGCTCACTCAATGTTACATCTTCGCCATCCAAACTTGTTAAAGTAAAATCAGGTGGTGTATCTCCATTTTTTAAACCAATCTTTCGTTCGTCCATTTCTTTCCCTAGTGAAGCTGTTTCAATTTCACGATCTTTATCAATCTGCTGTTTAACATATGTACCAATCATCGCGACTACTAATAACACGACGATAAGTAGTCCAATATTTTTTTTCATTCCTTACCTCCAAATGATTTAGTTTCGCTAGCAAGACGCTGAACCCCTATACCTACTATAAATAATATGACGCTCACTCCTACAGCCGGTTGCCATAAACCAAGCGGCTGAAAGAAGGCCACAATTATGAGACCAAACGTATATAAAAATAATGCACGATTGATAGCGGCTATTTTCCATAATATGAGGACTGTTAGTGTGCTTAGCACAAGTAAAGTAATCACTTCGCTATTGGTTGGATTATCATTTAGTAACACCACAAGGCATTGATAGCTCGATTGCGTTAAAATGATTGCCCAGCTACAAGCAGCAATTCCAGTTTCGTCTAAGTCGATTTTTTTTCGATTCCACCAAAGCTGTAGTGATACTGCCATAGCTCCTAAAAAGACACCGATTGTTCCACCATTGAAGTAAAGGAGCGCAAACGGTTGAGCAATAACAGCTTTAAAATCAGTGACGATTACGCTAAATTTCCAAACGAGAATAAAGGTAAAGACTGCGTCTCCATATACCCCCGCCCATTTTTTCGGAAACTGTACGCGTATAACGAGCCACACAATAAAAAATGCCACAAGCAAAGCGACCGCAGTTGCTGGTAATGTTAATGTCCGGATAGAGAACCATTCTGTATTATTCACCTAATAAATCCCCCACAAAAAAAGATAGCTTCAGCATAGCATATATTCTTTATATGAACTGTCATTTCACAGTGTGTTCAAAAAATCTCCCTGAAACATGCAAAAAATAGACTTTTGCTGAACAATTTTATTGAAATACCCATCTAGGTATTCATACTATAAATATATTACATAAAATGGTGCCATACTAGGAAAAAGGCTTCCACATAATACTAGATCTTAACAAATATGCATGGCAAACAAAAAAGCTATACATTAGAAGAACTCTAATGTATAGCTTTCAATATGTTTATACCGGAATATATTTTAATGGATTCACACTTCCGACTGCTTGTCCTCGCCAAGCGCCGATGTGCACTTCAAAGTGTAAGTGAGGTCCTGTTACACGTCCAGTCATACCCATTGTTCCTATTTGCTGACCTTGGGATACTTCTGAACCAACACTAACATTGAAAGAATTTAAGTGTGCATATACTGTCGTATGGATTTCGCCATTGATAGAATGCGTAATGATAACAACATTACCATACGAGCTAAGTGGTGCAGCGTAAGAAACAACACCGTCAGCAGCTGCCCAAATTGGAGTTCCTGTGCTATTTGCAAGATCGACTCCATAGTGGAACTCTGGGCCTGCGCCAATATTACGCCAGCCATAAGGTGATGTTAAACGGCCATTTGTTGGCTTAATCCATGTACCATTCGATGGTGGCGCTTCGACTGTTGAAGACCCTCCACCACTATTATTGCTTGAACTGCTTGAATTACTTGAATTAGATGCTTTTGCTGCGGCTGCGGCAGCAGCAGCGGCTGCTTTACGTTTCTCTTCTTGTTGACGAGCAATTTCAGCTAATCGATTTTGTTCATTAATGATTTTTTGTTGTAAATCGGCACTAATATCAAGAGCCTCAGAATATTCTTTTTCAAGCAATACTTTTTCAGACTTCAGCTTTGCTTGTTCTTTTTCTAATTGATCAATTAATTTGTTTTTCTCAGTTTTTTGTCCGTTTAATGATGCTTTTAAACGATCAAGCTCAGCCTTTTTATCTTCGAGCTTTTGTCGTTTGCTTTCTAAAATTTGCTTTTGTTCCTCTAGCTTTTGCTTATCCTCTTTTTGATCTTGGATAATTTGACGATCCGCTTCTAGTAAAGCATTAACAGCTGAGAATCGATCGATAAAATCTACGAAGCTATTAGAACTAAGTAGTACATCTATATAGCTAACGGAACCACCCGCCTGAATGGCACGAGCACGATCCTCTAACAATAAGTCACGTTCTTCAATTTTACGTAGAAGCTCGGCTATATCAGCTTCTAAAGACTTTATTTCTTTATTTGTAGTTTGAATTTCTGATAATACATTTTTAATATTACTATTCGTTTTATCAATTTCAGCATTTAATGTTTGAATTTGATCTAATATTTTTTGCTGCTTGTCTTCATTTACAGTAATAGCATTTGATTTATTTTTGATGGATGAATTTAAGCCATCTTTTTTTGATTCAATTTGTCTTTTTTCATCTTTTAAATCCGATAAACTATTTGCATAAGCTGATGGAGTTTGGATAAAAAGACATAGTGCAGATGCTGCAGCAAGTAATTTCATTAAGTTTTTCGCCATACTTTTCACCGGTTGAACTCCTTTTCGACTATTAATTTTGGTTGATGCTCGTTCTGCCTCGCATACCTTAGCGAAAGCTAAATTTTTAAAAACTTACGTACTGACATGAAACTTCCCCAAATACCGATTAGCACACCGATCAGTAATAGTAGACCACTTACTTGGTACACAAGCGGTGAGAAATCAAGTACTTGAACAAGTTCGCCTTTTAATCGAGGCGCAATAATTTTATATACATTGTGGTAAAGAGTTGCGATGACCGCAATTGGAATAATAGAACCTAAAATTCCAAGCCACATTCCTTCTAATAAAAATGGGATACGCACGAATGAATTCGTTGCTCCTACAAGTTTCATAATCTCTATTTCATCTCGACGTGCAATAATAGTAATTCGAATCGTATTAGAAATTAAGAAAATCGCTGTAAATAATAATCCTAAAATAAGCACAATCCCTACGTTACGGCTAATATTTAAGAAGTTAAACAACTTTTCTACTTTGCCTTCACCATACATAACGTCATATGTAAAATTAAATTTATCAATTGTTTTAGCAACTTTAGCTGTTTGCTGAGGATCTGAAGCCTTCACATAAATAACATTACGTAATGGGTTACTTTGCTCAAATAGTTTAAAATCTTCTCCAAAATCTTTTACTAATTTGCTTAATTCATTTTCCCTTGTTGAATAGGTCATCTCTTCGATATCTGGCAATTTCTTTATTTTTTCCATGAGCGCTTTTTCATCAGCTTTACCTGCTGTTTCATCAATTAACACTTTAATTTCAACATCGTTTTCTAAATCAGATGCTACTTTATTTAAATTCATCATAATAAGCGCAAAGACACCTACTAATATTAATGTAACTGTAACTGCACTTACGGAAGCAATAGTCATCCAGCTATTACGGCCAAGAGACTTTATACTTTCTCTGAAGTGACGTTTTACTGTATTAAATTTCATAACCGTAGTCACCTCCGTGCTCATCACGGACAATCATTCCGCCTTCTATTGCAATTACTCGACGACGAATCGTATTTACGATTTCACGGTTATGTGTTGCCATTACTATAGTTGTACCTCTCGCATTAATTTCTTCAAATAAATTCATAATATCCCAAGATGTTTCAGGGTCAAGATTCCCAGTAGGTTCATCCGCAATAACGACCTTCGGCACATTCACAATCGATCGTGCAATCGAAACACGCTGTTGTTCGCCACCTGACAGTTCATTAGGGAACATTCTTGCCTTTTGCTTCAGTCCTACAAGCTCTAAAACCTCCATCACTCGACGGCGAATCTCCACTGGTTCCTCCTCGATTACCTCTAGAGCAAACGCTACGTTTTCATAAACATTCAAACGAGGTAAAAGTTTAAAATCTTGGAAAACCACTCCGATTTGACGGCGTAAAAAAGGTACTTTTTTATTTTTCAAGGAAGCTAAATCTATACCATTAACAGTGATTTCTCCCGAAGTAGCTTTTTCCTCGCGATACATTAATTTAATGAATGTAGATTTCCCCGCTCCACTTGGACCTACAACGTAGACAAATTCACCTTGCTTTATGTTAATGGAAATTCCATTTGTCGCAACAACACCATTTGGGTACTTCTTTGTCACATTTTTCATTTCTATCATATTTAAACCACCTAAATCTCTTACCATGTAAGAGGTATTTCGTTACCTATTATAACACTCTATTTCTACCTTTATTATTACAGTTTCATTTCATTCCGTGGTAGTTCCTGTTATTTCGTTATCTGATTGCCATAAATGTTTTAAAACCTCGACAAACAAAAAAACAGAAATCGAGCCCATTAGAGGAAAGTCGAATTCTGCTTTTCTAAAGTTTTTAAGCAAAAAAAAGCATTCAAACTATGTTAGTGTACATAGCCTGAATGCTTTTGTTAGTTAAACAGTTTGCTCGTCAGTCGTTGTATAGCGTACTAAAACTGCACCTGTTTTAGACTCACCTTCGATAAATAGACGATTAGCATTCTCTACTTCTTTATCGAAACGTACGACTTTTGATAAAAATTGATCCTGTGATTCCATTTTTGAAGCATCTTGAATACCTACATCTACTTTACCAAAATTCGTAACAATTTTACCGCTTAACGAGATTGTACGTGGCACATACAATTCAACAGCTCCTGCGACTGTTTGTGCTTTGATTTTCGATGAATTAGTAGAGCAAGTTGTGACCACAACATGTCCATTAACCGATTTTGCTTCAACTTCATCCAATGCGCCATCTAAATAAACACGGCCATTCAATGTTTCAGCCTCTAAATCTTTACCACGAACATTTGTTAGTTCAATGGAACCATTAGAAGAATCCACTTCTGCCTTTCCAAAGTTAAACTTAGAGCCTTTAATCGCACCGTTTAATGTCTTTACTTTTAAATGCTCGAAATCCGTATTTTGTAAAGTAACACTTCCGTTCATTAAACGTACTGATAATTTTTCTAATTTATCCTTTGGAACAAGGACTTTCACATTTACTTGCACAAGCTTAAGTTGACTTAAAATTCGCAGTGAATCTCCATCTTCCTTGACAACGAATTGCTCTAGGAAATTAGCACGTGTTTCCTCTTCACTATCATTAACAAGAGGTGCCTTTACCTTGCAAACGACTTGGAAGCTATCTCCTTCAGCGGTTTCTAATGAAAAATTGCCATTCGGTAATTCAGCAATTATTTTATCTACATGTTCAGCTGCAACTTCTTCCGTATGTGAAAACTCAAATTTATCACCAAATGGAGAAGTGACATCAAATTCTTTGACCTTTTTTACTGCCGTATTCATCATATCCATAAAAAGTGAACCAATTTGTGATAAATCTTTACGGAAGTCCTTCATTTCTTCTTGGAAATATTTAGGGAAATCTTCATCTTTTTGCGATTGTTCACTCTTATGACTGTCACCTTTAAATACTGACTCTTTCTCTGTTTGGGTATGCTGGCCTTCATTTGACACATCATTCATAACATGTTGAGTGGACTTGCTAGGTTGCTCTAATGCTTCTAATAATGTAATCGCCTCTTGCGCTGAAATTGTTCCTTTTTCCACAAGTTCTAAAATTCGTTGACGTTCATTTTGCATAATTAAAATTAGCCTCCCTCAGTTCGTTATATTATTTATACGAAACGCATTGTGAAAAGTTTCACCCAAAAACGAAAAATTGAGAATATACCTTATTTTAGGCACATTACCATAACGTGTGGTTGATTTCCGTTCCAGCTGGTCGCGTCCAGCCTTAACTCCAATCAACTTATTCATATGACATACGTTTAAATAGAATGTCACCCAACTTTTGGAGTTTATCGATTAACTTTCACTTTTTATTACCCTACTTTTAGTTCTTATCTACTTCCACCTTCCCAGTATGCCCTTAACGTAAAAAAAGTTCGCAATTTGCGAACTTTTTTTAGTGGGTACTTTATTGAGAAGCCTTGGCTAAAACATCTTCCATACGTAGACGATCTCTTGTTAATATTGGCTTTAAATATTTACCTGTGTACGAGCCACTGACTTCAACGACTTCTTCTGGTGTACCTGTCGCCACAATCGTACCACCTTTGTCGCCACCTTCAGGCCCTAAATCGATAATGTAGTCTGCCGTTTTGATGACATCTAAATTATGTTCGATGACTAGCACTGAATCGCCATTTTCTACAAGACGCTGTAAAACAACGAGTAAACGTGCAATATCATGCGCATGTAAGCCCGTTGTCGGCTCATCTAAAATATAGAATGATTTACCTGTTGAACGACGGTGCAATTCAGAGGCTAATTTTACACGCTGTGCCTCACCACCAGATAATGTTGTGGCAGGTTGTCCTAATTTCATATAGCCTAATCCTACATCCACAATTGTTTGTAGCTTACGCTGGATTTTCGGAATATTTTCGAAGAATACGACTGCGTTTTCAATCGTCATATCTAAAATATCCGCAATGCTCTTATCTTTATATTTCACTTCAAGTGTTTCACGGTTGTAACGCTTCCCATGACAAACTTCACATGGTACGTAAACATCTGGAAGGAAATGCATTTCAATTTTTATAATACCGTCACCACGACAAGCTTCACAGCGACCTCCCTTAACGTTGAAGCTAAATCGACCTTTTTTATAGCCACGTACTTTTGCTTCGTTTGTTGCTGCGAAAACATCTCGAATATCATCGAAAACGCCTGTATACGTAGCGGGGTTTGAGCGAGGTGTACGACCGATTGGTGACTGGTCAATATCAATAACCTTTTCGAGCTCATCAATCCCCGTTACCTCTTTATGTTCTCCGGGCTTCACCTTTGAACGATTTAGCTTTTGAGCTAAGGACTTATATAAAATTTCATTAATAAGCGTTGATTTACCTGAACCTGAAACCCCAGTTACTGCAACGAATAAGCCAAGTGGTACATCAACCTTCACATTTTGAAGATTATTTTCCTTGGCACCTTTAATCGATAATTTGCGTCCATTTGGTTTACGGCGCTCAATTGGTAGTGGGATAAACTTCTTACCACTTAAATATTGCCCCGTCAAAGACTCTTCATTTTCCATTACTTCCTGCGGAGTTCCTGCCGCTACAATTTGACCTCCATGCACACCTGCACCAGGACCAACATCAATAAGATAATCCGCCGCCAGCATTGTATCTTCATCGTGCTCAACAACAATAAGCGTATTGCCAATATCACGCATATTTTGCAATGTGCTAATAAGTCGATCATTATCACGTTGATGCAAGCCGATTGATGGCTCGTCTAAAATATAGAGCACACCCGTTAAACGCGAGCCGATTTGTGTTGCAAGGCGAATTCGTTGAGCTTCTCCCCCTGAAAGTGTTCCTGCCGCTCGACTTAATGTTAAATAATCTAACCCTACATTGACAAGGAAGCCAAGTCGCTCTTCAATTTCACGTAAAACAAGTCGAGCAATTTTCATATCCTTTTCTGATAAATCCAGCTCTTTGAAAAATGTATCAGCTTCCAGAATCGAATACTGTGTCACTTCACCAATATGCTTATCTGCTAGTTTTACAGCTAATGTTTCAGGCTTTAAGCGATACCCTTTACAAGATGGACATGCTTGCTGGGCCATATATTTTTCCATTTGTTCACGCACGTAATCTGACGTTGTCTCCTTAAAGCGACGTTCCACATTACGAACAACACCTTCGAATTCAATCATTTGATCTCGCACATTGCCAAACTCATTTTCATAATGGAAATGGATTTTATCTTTACCAGAACCATATAAAATTTTATCCATCTTTTCTTTCGGTAGATCCTTTACGGGTACGTCCATCGGGATATCATAATGATCGCACACAGCCTTTAATAACTGTGGATAATATTGAGAGCTTGTCGGTTCCCACGGTGCTAAAGCATGCTCTAATAAACTTCGATCCCAATCGGATACTACTAAATCAAGATCAACCTCTTGTGTCGAGCCTAAACCATCACAGCTTGTACAAGCTCCGAATGGACTGTTAAATGAAAACATACGAGGCTCTAGCTCTCCTATTGAAAATCCACATAGTGGACAAGCATGATGCTCACTAAATAATAATTCCTCATGCTCCATCACATCGACAAGTACTCGCCCATCTGCCAAACGTAATGCAGTCTCTAAGGAATCACTAAGACGTGCCGCGACACCTTCCTTCATCACAACACGATCGATAACTACTTCTATTGAATGTTTTTTATTTTTATCAAGTTCAATCGAATCATCTAAATCACGTAGCTCACCGTCGATACGTACTCGAACAAAGCCTTGCTTTTTTAAATCTTCCAGTAGCTTTACATGTGTTCCCTTACGCCCTGCTACCATTGGGGCAAGCAACTGCATTTTCGTTCTTTCTGGATAAGTTAATAAACGATCGACCATTTGCTCAATCGTTTGAGAGGTAATTTCTATACCGTGATTTGGACAAATAGGCTTACCGATACGTGCATATAGCAAACGTAAATAATCATAGATTTCCGTTACTGTCCCAACTGTCGAACGTGGGTTACGGCTCGTCGTTTTTTGATCGATTGAAATAGCAGGAGATAATCCCTCTATCGCATCGACGTCTGGTTTATCCATTTGACCAAGGAATTGACGAGCATAGGCTGAAAGGGATTCTACATAACGGCGTTGTCCCTCAGCATAAATCGTATCGAACGCTAATGATGATTTCCCTGAGCCCGATAAACCTGTTAGCACGACTAATTGATCGCGTGGAATTGTGACATTAATATTTTTTAAATTATGTGCTCGTGCGCCTTGCACGACTATTTCAGTATTTTTCACAAGCCGTTCACCCTTCTAATTTCAATTCAAATATTGTATCGCGTAGCTCAGCAGCACGTTCGAAATCGAGTGCTTTTGCCGCTTCCTTCATTTCTACTTCTAGCGTAGCAAGAAACTGCTCTTTTTCCGCCTTCGTCAGCTTCTTACCTTTCGTAGCCTTCGCTACGTAAGTCTCTTCTTCCTCTGCCACCTGTGTCGCACGAATAACATCAGGAATTTTCTTCACAATCGTTTTCGGTGTAATACCATGCTCCTCGTTATACGCCATTTGCAATACTCGGCGACGTTTCGTTTCCTCAATCGCTTTTTTCATTGAATCCGTCATATTATCTGCATACATAATGACATGACCATTAGCATTACGAGCGGCCCGTCCAATCGTTTGTATTAATGAACGCTCTGAACGTAAAAATCCTTCCTTGTCAGCATCTAAAATCGCCACAAGCGAAACTTCAGGAATATCTAGCCCTTCTCGCAATAAGTTAATGCCGATTAGAACATCGTAAGTACCTTTACGCAGCTCGCGAATAATTTCAATTCGCTCTAGCGTCTTAATCTCTGAATGCAAGTACTCCACCTTTAAGCCCATTTCTTTCAAATAAGCCGATAAATCCTCTGACATTTTTTTCGTCAATGTTGTAACGAGCACTCGTTCATCGCGAGCAATACGACCTTGAATCTCATCGATTAAATCATCAATTTGCCCTTCAATAGGACGTACGTCAATTTGTGGATCAAGCAGCCCAGTTGGACGAATAATTTGCTGCACCATTTCCGGCGTATGCTCAAGCTCATACGGGCCAGGTGTTGCCGATACATAAATAGCTTGATGTATATGTTTCTCATACTCTTCAAAACGTAAAGGGCGGTTATCTAGTGCTGATGGCAAACGGAAGCCATGCTCAACTAGCACACCTTTACGTGCTTGGTCACCGTTATACATCCCTCGAACTTGTGGCAAAGTAACGTGACTTTCATCGACAACAAGTAAAAAATCCTCAGGGAAATAGTCAATTAGTGTATATGGCGTTGCCCCCGCTTCACGCAATGTTAAATGACGCGAGTAGTTTTCAATACCCGAGCAAAAGCCCATTTCACGCATCATTTCTAAATCGTAACGAGTGCGTTGCTCTAAACGCTGCGCCTCTAATAACTTATCCTCCGAACGTAAAAGAGCTAAACGCTCCTCCAACTCTTTTTCAATATTATCAATAGCTTTTAGCATTTTTTCTTCTCGTGTAACGAAGTGGGACGCTGGGAAAATAGCAACATGATCACGCTCTGCTAGTATTTCTCCAGTTAACGCATCCACCTCGCGAATTCGATCAATCTCATCCCCGAAAAATTCCACGCGGATACAATGCTCATCACGGGATGCTGGGAAAATTTCCACTACATCACCACGTACCCGAAACGTCCCACGTGTAAAACTCACATCATTACGCTCATACTGTACATCGACCAATTTTCGAAGCAACTGATTACGTTCAATTTCCATTCCCGTACGCACTGATACGACCAGTTCACGATATTCTTCTGGAGAACCTAGACCATAAATGCAGGACACAGATGCAATAATAATGACATCATCGCGCTCGAATAATGCAGATGTCGCAGAGTGACGCAACTTATCAATTTCATCATTTATGCTTGAATCTTTCTCGATATAAGTATCCGTCTGTGGTACATAGGCCTCTGGCTGAAAGTAATCATAGTAGCTGACAAAGTATTCAACTGCATTATCAGGGAAGAACTCTTTAAACTCACTATATAATTGACCCGCTAGTGTTTTATTGTGTGCCATAATAAGTGTCGGTTTTTTAACTTCTTTAATGACATTAGAGATCGTAAACGTTTTTCCCGTTCCTGTTGCCCCAAGCAACGTTTGATGACGTTTACCTGCACGCACACCCTCCACTAATTCCGCAATTGCCTGTGGCTGATCCCCACTAGGCGTATATGGCGCTTGTAAATCAAATGTTTGCACACATGTCCCCGTCCTTTCCTACCAATTTGATACATATATTTTAGCATAGCACTATTAAAATTTCGAACATTTAACGAACGAATGTTTGTAAATTTTTTTTCGTTCGCTCTTTTTGCGACGAGTCCAACAGAACGTATGTACTACATTAATTAATCGGAACCTCTCTATCAATAGATTACCCTTTCCAAATGTTAGCTAATCGAGATGAGGTTATGTAAATACATGATCTTAGCAGGAATTTCATTGTTTGGTGATGGATTGCTCGTCGGGTTTAGGTTTACTAAAGGGTTATGTAAGCGGAGCCTAGGGGTTTTGATCGAGTAAGAGGAGAAATAATCAGGTAGATTGAAGGGAACTGATCTGCTTGATTGAAAAAGTGATAAATAATTTGAAATACAAATAAGTAGAGAAAGTGAGGTTTGCCCCACTTTCTCTACTTTTTTATTTTTGTGAATTAATCGGTAGTGTAACCTCCAGCTCAGGAATGTATTGAATCTTCGGCTCATCATTTTCATCCATTTGAAATGCCCCCATTTCGTTTTCATCAAAAAGGTATATATACGGCTTAAGGGTTATTGTTTTGGGAATAGATTCAAATGGTTGGAATCTACGATCAGAAATATGTATGTTTCCATTTGTAGCATTCCAACCATCTCCGCCAATCAATTTAAGTTTATGGCCTTGATCATCAAAAATATCTACACCCATCGTTAGTAAAAGTAGCGTAAAAATTGAGTTGTCAGTTAAAACGACTCGTGTAGTTAATCCTGTCGTTATTGGTGTAAATTCGATTTTTTCAACACTAAAATGAATATTTTTGTATTCTCGACTTACATTAGGTTGTAAAGTCAGATAGTTTTCGATTTTTTTCACAGGAATATCAATTTTGAAAGGATCCTGTATGCCAGCTATTGTAGCCGATACAGTTAAATCAAACTGTTTCGGGAAAGGACTTCCTCCCTGATTTCTCAGATCAGAAAACTCAATAATAGCAGAATCATTATCTTTACCTGGCTTCGTAACAATTCCAATAGATTTATCCGGAGCAAAGGATTTAACAGGAGCATCATTTATGAACAATTCGATATTACTGATACGTTCCATTAACGTTTCTTTCTCATCTTCTTTATGAGGGCGCCCAATACCTATTGAAACACGCGTACCATCATATACTACTTCCGATACACTTAATGTAAAATCATCATGAGTAACACTTGTATGAAGTTTCGTTGAAAGCCCTTTCTCATCAGCAGTTTGCAGACCAAGATCACCAGCAAGTTTGAAAATAGATGAAAGCACGGGAACTTGTTTGATCGTGGCAGCCAAAGTTGGTGAAACTAAGCTAGTAATAAATATAAGACTAAAAATCATTGCTGCAGAGGCTGTAATCATCACCACTCTTTGACGCATTTTTTTAGAGGTTCTAGAACTTTCTGGCTGCTTTGTATAACGAGTGCTTTCGAATTTGTTCATTGTACGATTAACTAAATCAACTTCCATTGGGGTTTCTCTGATTAATCTTTCTAACTGATCTAACTCTTTATCCTCCTGTTTTGAACGAGTGTTCATAAATTTCCCCTCCCAACTTACTCTTTTTCAACAATTTTTTACGTAATCGTTCATATTTTTTTCGAACAGTAGTTGGTTTAAGTTCCATAATAGCAGCGATTTCGTCGAAGCTATATTCCTCTATCGATCGAAGTAGCAGAATCCTTCTTTCGTCCATATGTAACTGTTCTAATAACTCATGAATGATATCGTCATATTGAAATTCTTGTTCATGAGTGTGCTTGTACGCATGATCTTTCTTAAAACTTGTCCAAAATTTATAGCCTTTACTTTTCTTTTTTATTAAATCAATACAGTGATGATGTGCAATTTTATAAAGCCATGCTGAGAAAGAAACAGTATAAGAAAACTTACTAATATTCTCTAAACCCTTTATAAAAATATCTTGTGAAGCATCCTCAGCTTCTTCTTTGTTTCCTAAAAGATAGTAGCAGTAAATATAGATTGGCTTTTGAAAACAACGAATTATTTCTGTATAGGCATGAATATCACCTGTTTGAACTTGTTCCACGATAGATTTTATATCTAATTCGGCTTTTTCCTTAGAGTTATTCTGTACAGTCAAATATCTCCCCTCCTTTCTAACCTATATAACTGAAATTAATGGGGATTTGTGACACTATAAAAAACTTTTTGGGAAAAATCTTATAAAGCGACACAACTTAGGACACTTATAACGTGGCAAGTGTGTTGATTACCTCTTTTTATCCACTCTAATTAATTTGAAGGCTCTGATTTTCGCTACGGGCTACTCGCTTTGTCGCTGACGCTTCGCTTTCGCACAGATAAAACATTTGTCGCTGACGCTTCGCTTTCGCGCAGAGCAAGGCTGCCTGCAGGAGCCGAGTCGCCCTACGCTACAATCAGTTAAAATGGGCATACATTAGCAGAATATCAACAAAAAAATTCTTTTATTAGCCAATAACAAACCTATATTTTCCTAATCAACACGCCTAATAAAGTGTATAAAATCCTTGCATAAATCATTTTCTACAAAAGAGACTTGGTTAAGTTCCTTTAAAAATCACTTTTAACCAAAAGGGTCTAGGCCCGAGTCGCAAACCATATAGGTATTTACTATACACTCCTAATGAATTCAAGGTATTCACTCATCAATCTTACAAAGAAAATCACAAAAAAATCCCACCCTCCAATAACGGAGAGCGGGCTCGTCATATTATTCAGTTGTCTCTTGGTGTAAAGCTACTAGTTCGTTTGCGTATAGATGAAATGCGTTTTCATCTTTGTCATCGAGTGCTCTATCTATCAGAACCATGAGCTGCTCTTCACGATGCTTACGCTGGATATGATTTAAAAATAAATCTAAATAAATCTCGTTTAATAATTTCTCTGCCTCATCAACTTTCTTTGTCTGACCAACGGCTTTTAGAAAATCTGTATACGAATAATATTTATCCAACGATCTCACCTCGATCCTTTTCTAAATTATAAGAAAATTGAAATTAAAATGCAATGCTTACGAACTGAAAATCACTTCGATTTACTATTATTCTCATGCTATTTTAAGCAATTTTTCTAAGCAATTGCTTGAAATAGCACGAACCTCCTTCGTTTATCTATATTTTCTGAATTTAATTTTGTGTTTTACACTTCAAGAAGAAATAGAAAAGGAGGCTTACATAGATGTCAGCAAACTACGTCAATGGATATTTACTTTCTTTTAACACCTATTTACTTCAACCAGTTCAGTACGACTCTAAAATTTTCACTCGAGTAATTGATAAGCATAATGAACTTATCGTTACACGGAGGCCAATGCATATATTACGAAAATCTTGTATTTCACTAGGAACAACCTATGAAGCAGCGAAGCATTCCGCTAAACGCTTCTTCGGTAATCAGCATAAGCTTCCTATCGTTGTTGCTTATGATTATGGTTATCCGTGTATTTTTCTACCCATCTATTCGCCAAACTCTGTCCACAACATCTGGATTGGCCTTCACGCCATTTCGAATATTGTACCAAGTAAAACGGGCTGTATCGTCACACTGAAAAACGATAAACAAATTGAATTACCCATTCAATATGCTTCGATTAGCAAGCAATTTGTCAATGCATCGATGTTATATAAGCATTACATGAATGAACGCAAGCAGATTAGTCAGGACACCCCAAATCACCCACCTTTTTAAAGCAATCAATTTCGCCTTGGCGTAATTGTAGCTGACGCTTTCTGCTGAATGAAAATAAAAACCCCTCAAAAGCACAATTTCACTGTGCTCTGAGGGGCTTCATTACCCGATTTTTGAACGTAAGTATGCATTAATGAATGGATCTAAATCGCCATCCATCACCGCACCTACATTACCTGTTTCTTCATTTGTACGATGATCCTTCACCATTGAGTAAGGATGGAATACGTATGAACGAATTTGTGAACCCCAGCCGATTTCCTTCTGTTCACCACGGATCTCATCTAGCTGCGCCTGCTGCTTTTCAATCTCTAATTGATAGAGCTTCCCTTTTAACATCGTCATAGCTTTTTCACGGTTTTTAATTTGTGAACGTTCTGCCTGACATTGTACGACAGTACCAGTAGGAGTGTGCGTAATACGAACAGCTGAATCTGTCGTATTAATATGCTGACCACCTGCTCCTGTTGCACGATACGTATCAATTTTTAAATCCTCTGTGCGGATATCAATTTCAATATTATCATCGAATTCAGGCATAACATCACAAGAAACGAATGATGTATGACGACGTCCCGAAGAGTCAAAAGGTGAAATACGTACTAAACGATGAACACCTTTTTCTGCTTGTAAATAGCCGTAAGCATTATGACCCTTAATGGACAATGTTACTGATTTAATACCTGCTTCATCACCAGGAAGATAATCAACTGTTTCCACTTTAAAGCCACGTTTTTCAGCCCAGCGTGTGTACATACGAAGTAGCATTGAGCCCCAATCCTGAGATTCCGTACCACCTGCTCCTGGGTGCAGCTCTAAAATCGCATTGTTTTGATCATAAGGGCCACTTAATAGTAATTGCAGCTCAAAATCGCCCATTTTTTGCTGGAATTCTACTAATTCATTGCCTAGCTCCTCCTGCAATTCTTCGTCAGGTTCTTCTTGCAATAACTCTAGCGTCATATCTAGGTTCTCGTGTGTTTCCACTAAATCTTTATATTCATTAACAATTGCCTTTAAGCCATTGCTCTCATTAATGACTACCTGTGCACCTTGCTGGTCATCCCAAAAGCCTGGCTCAAGCATCATTTCATCTAATTCCTGCATGCGTGCCTCTTTGTTTTCTAAGTCAAAGAGACCCCCTAAAGTCCGCCAATTTTTTGGCTGAAGTGTCTAACGCGTTACGTACATCTGCTAATTCAATCATTGTTAAATCCTCCGAACGTTTTTGATGGGGCAATATGGTAAAGATTTTATGACTTTAAAAAGCATTAAGAAATGATTTTAAAATATTTCTACCACACTTCTTTGAAACCCCGTATCTCTTTATTATAACGTTTTTACGAAGGAAAACATACTTTTTTACGGCACAGTTTTGTTTCTATCTTTATCATCGTCAAAGATAACATTGCTCGTCATTCTTGGGAATACTCTACCTTGATCATATTGAACTAGTAGCTTCGTTCGTTTTTCCAGTTTATATTTTAGTAAATATGCTCTTTGAATTCTGTATTCAAATGATCTGAAACTTAGATCCACAGTAATTTCATAGCCGTTCATAAAAATTACTTTTGTATTCTTTTTATCCATAGCTTGATAGTCCAGAATATGATGGACAGCAAACCATTGACATTCAGGTCTTATATAAGACTTACTTGGAAACCATACAATATTACTTCGTTCATGAACAACTATTGGATTTTTATTCAGCTTCCCTAGAATCATTCTCGATCCATCGAGAGCCCCTCTTAAACTTGAACCAAAATATCGTAGATTATAATCCATTAATTTTGTCGGCGCTAATTTTGAAATATATTCGTTATCCCTTTCAATTACGCGCGTGCACAAGTTTCCTAAGGTATCATACTCCGGCTTATACAGCATCGTTTCGCTACTCATAATGTCATCATACTGCATTGTTAACCCTCCTTTATTTTTTTAGAAATATATTGGTATGCTCCAATGTATTTCCTCGAGAAGGTCTTTCACGGACTGCTGTTCTCAAGGATTTTTTTATCGCCACATATCAATCACCTCCTCCATCTTTTTTCGCAACTTTCAGACTATACACTTGCATTCATAATAAATCAGAAAAAGGTTATAAACATTACCCTTTTCATTGAACTATTTACCTATTGTTGTAGTATTATGTATCTTTTTCTGAATTTTCTAATATTTTTTATTATTTAAGATGTTGTTCGCTCTCAAGATGCAATATGTGGCTTAGGGAAAGTTCCTCCTCATCCATTAAGTCGTGAAGATATTCTAAGCATAAAAAAAAGACCATTTTTAACTTATCGTTAAAATGGTCTTTTCATCATCATATTGTTATTGACCTGCACCATGGCAGTTTTTAAATTTCTTACCGCTTCCACATGGACATAAATCATTACGTCCGATATTTTCAGACTTACGGACAGGTTGCTTTTTCGGAGCTGAACCGCCATCCTCTTTCGGATTAACAGCTTGACCTTTTGCAACTTCCTCACGCTCTAAATTATTGTGGATTTCTGCTTTCATCGCATATTTTGCTACATCTTCGCGAATAGAAGCAACCATATCCTCAAACATAGCAAAGCCTTCTTGTTGATACTCACGAAGTGGGTCATTTTGACCATATGCACGAAGATGGATACCTTGACGTAGCTGATCCATAGCATCAATATGATCAATCCACTTCGTATCAATTGAACGTAATAAGATAACTTTTTCAAATTCACGCATACGTTCTGATGTAAGCTGTTCTTCTTTTTCATCATAACGTTCTTGGACAGTGTTCGAAATTAGTTGGTTAATCTCTTCTGCAGATTTACCTTGGAAATCTTCCACATTCAGAACGCCTTCATCTAGTAGGTTTGCAGCGACAAAGTCATCAATCGCTTTTAAGTTCCAATCCTTCTGCTCACCTTGCGTATACACTGCTACAATTTCATCGATTGTTTCTTGAATCATCGACTCAACAAGCACGCGCATATTTTCTGTTTCTAATACGTCGTAACGCTCTTGATAAATAATCTCACGTTGCTGACGTAGCACATCATCATATTGTAATAAACGTTTACGAGAATCAAAGTTATTACCTTCAACACGTTTTTGAGCTGATTCTACCGCTCTTGAAACAACTTTAGATTGAAGTGGCTGTGAATCATCCATCCCTAATTTCATCATCATGGATTTCATATTATCCGAGCCGAAACGACGCATTAATTCATCTTCTAGTGACAGATAGAATTGAGTAACCCCTGGGTTCCCTTGACGACCAGAACGACCACGCAGCTGATTATCGATACGACGAGATTCATGACGCTCCGTACCAATTACCGCTAAACCGCCAATCTCCATTACACCTTCTCCAGGCTTAATGTCTGTACCACGACCAGCCATGTTTGTAGCGATCGTTACGGCACCCTTCGTACCAGCATTCGCAATAATTTCTGCTTCACGCTCATGGTTCTTCGCGTTTAAAACGTTATGTGGGATTTTATGTTTATTCAATAAATCCGAAATAATTTCAGATGTTTCAATAGCAACAGTACCGACAAGAACTGGTTGTCCAGCTTTATGGCGCTCTGCAATATCTGCCGCCACCGCTTTATATTTTCCTTCCATAGAAGCAAAAATTAAGTCAGGACGGTCATCACGAGCAATCGGCTTATTCGTTGGAATCGCCACAACACTCATATTATAAATATTACGGAATTCCTCTTCCTCTGTTTTCGCTGTACCTGTCATACCTGAAAGCTTTTGATACATACGGAAATAGTTTTGGAATGTAATTGTCGCCATCGTCATCGATTCATTTTGAATCTCTACGCCCTCTTTGGCCTCGATTGCCTGATGCAGTCCATCTGAGTAGCGACGACCTTTCATTAAACGACCCGTAAAGCCGTCAACAATAATGATTTCGCCCTCTTGTACAACATAATCAATATCATTATGCATACTTACATGTGCCTTTAACGATTGGTTAATCGCATGGTTTAAACGTACATGCGTTAAATCAAATAGGTTATCAATGCCAAATGCTTTCTCTGCCTTTTCAACACCAGCATCTGTCAACGTAACACCCTTCGTCGACTCTTCATATGTGTAATCCGTTTCCGCACTTAACATACGAACAAACGCATTAGACTGTTTATAAAGCTGCGCTGATTTCCCAGCCTGACCCGAAATAATTAATGGCGTACGCGCTTCATCAATTAAAATCGAGTCAACCTCATCGATTACCGCAAAATGTAGCGGACGTTGTACACGTTCTTCTTTATAAAGCACCATATTATCACGTAAATAGTCAAAGCCTAGCTCATTGTTCGTACTATACGTAATATCAGCTTCATAAGCAGCACGTTTTTCTTCTTTTGACAGGCTGTTCAAATTTAAACCAACCGTTAAGCCTAAGAAATTATACAGATGTCCCATTTCCTCAGCATCACGACCCGCTAAATATTCATTGACTGTTACAACATGTACGCCTTTACCAGTAATGGCATTCAAGTAAACAGCCATCGTAGCCGTTAACGTTTTACCTTCACCCGTTTTCATTTCCGCAATATTACCTTCATCTAATGCCGCAGCACCCATAATTTGTACACGGAATGGGTACATCTCTAACACACGCTTTGATGCTTCACGACATACCGCAAAAGCTTCCGCACGAATCGACTCTAAAGGCTCTCCGTCCGCAAAACGTTTTTTAAATTCTTCTGTTTTCGCTTGTAATTGATCATCTGAAAGCTGTTCCACTTGAGAAGCGAATCCCTCAACCTGGTCAGCGATTTTTTCTAATTTTTTTAGTTCACGTTTATTGAAATCAAATAATTTATTTAATAGGTTTACCATGAATTTTTTCACTTCCTATATAGTCTCAACTTTCATTTTACCATTGTATAACATATTCATGCAAACAGAGTCCTTAGCATAAAAAGTAAGCTCATAAAAAAGGCTCCCGCTTTTCGCGAGAGCCCTTGTGCATATTAAAGTTTAAGTTGTTTCAATTAAGCCATATTTACCGTCTTTGCGTTTGTAGACAATATTTGTGCCGTTTGATTCCGCATCTGTAAAGATATAGAAATCATGCCCTAGCATATTCATTTGTAAGACAGCTTCTTCTTGATCCATTGGTTTTAAATCAAATTGCTTTGTACGAACAATTGAGTATTCATCTTCCTCTGTCACTGCATCAGCGGCTGCTTGAGAAGTAGCAAAATAAAGGCCTGTACCTTCACGCTCACGGAATTTACGGTTTACTTTTGTTTTATGCTTACGGATTTGACGTTCTAATTTATCAACGATTAAATCAATTGCAGCATACATATCATTATGACGCTCTTCTGCACGAAGAGTTAAGTTCTTCATTGGAATTGTAACTTCCACTTTAGTTTGCTTGTCATTATAAACCTTTAAATTTACGTTAGCGTTGGCATTAACATCTTCGTTAAAATAACGTTCAACTTTCTCGATTTTGTTCTCAACATATTCTCGAATAGCTGGAGTTACCTCAATATTTTCACCACGAATGTTAAAGTTTAACATGTAAACTCCTCCTTTATAACTGCTATACTTACTATTTCTACACAAGTGTGCGAAATTCCTCTAAAATAATTCTTTTTTTCAAAAAAAATTTTTTCCTACAATAATGTATAGCATCTGCGAAAGCAAAGAAGTTCATTAAGAGGCGAACACAATCCACCTCTTAATGAATTTTCACTTTATGAATAAATATTATTTAGTTTTGCCTCATCCGCTTCTTTTCTTCGGCGCAACTTCAACTCTTCGACAATCAAATCTTCAACCGATTCTTGATCATTGAAATTCACACCATACTGCTTACCATTACCAAAAGGCCGGCTCCAAATGACTTCTCCATAAGCTCGTACCTCTCTTGTATCCAGAATAAAGCGTAAATCCAAAGGACGAGGATTAACACCTAAATCCACCTCAGTAAACATTTTTAACCCTCGTGGACTTATATCAAGCAAATCAGCCATTGCCGTTTGCGCTTGATTAACTCTACCATTCTCGTATATCGCAAAAGTCATTTTAACAGGCTCTTCGAATTTAAATCGAAAGCCTTCTTGGCGCTTAAATATCATCTTCCCACCTCAATACTATTCTAAACATCTATTTAGCTTGATTATGACACGATGCATGTTTTACATCTAGAGGGAATAAGTAACATATTTTGCTGAGCAAAGACCTATTTTAAGAGTAATTAAAGGCTTCCCTTTTGTAAGATGATGTAAATGTAGTGTCTCACTTTTATCGAAAAGAAAAGAGACCATCATGAATTGATGGCCTCTATGTTGTCTAAATTTGTCCAGCGTTTCCCTGACCGAATTGCTGCTGTCGATTAATGCGGATAACTTCCTTCCATGTATCACGGAATTCCGTCACTAATCCCTCAACTTCTTCAATCATAGCGACATCATTTTGAATGTTTGCCTCGACTAAACGATGGTTGATATATTCATAAAGGGCAAACATATTTTTTGACACTTCGATGTCCATATTCAAAGTCGCCATCAGCTCGCTAATAATAGCCTGAGCTTTTATTAGATTTGTATTTTTTTCTTGGATATTCTTTTCTTGAATAGCTAGCTTAGCTTTGTGCAAGAACTTTAAACATCCATTATAAAGCATTAACGTCAGCTCACCAGGGGAAGCAGTGGTAACACTATTTTGCTTGTATACGTTATATGCAGTGTTTTGCAATGTCAAATGTAGACACTCCTTTAAATCAAGCTATTTTTATCATTTTTTTCCATCAAAATAACGTCCATCTAGATTCTGAAGACTTTCGTAAGGATTAATATATTGAATTTCATTTTTTTTCACATTTAAAAAATCTTTCATATCTAATTTAACAGAATCGTAGACTATATCAAGACGTTCTTGTATACCTTTGTCTAGTTCTAACATAGTAGAATGCATTTTATTTGATGAGTCGTATTGAAAATCATCTTTTTTCAATTTTTCAACGATTAGACCGCGTTCATCAAGCATATCATTTATTTTTTCAATATATTGTGTACGTTCCTCTCCTTGAGGAAACGTTATTAAATATTTAAATAGCTTAGCTGAAATTTGTAAATATTCATTAATTGTGTCCATCATACCGTCTCATACTCCATAACCTTAAGAATTTGACATAAATAAACTTGCTTGACTATTTGCCTTTTGCATGGCAGTTTCCATCGCAGAAAATTGTTTAAAATAACGTTCTTCAATTTTTTTTAATTTACTTTGCCAATCTTTAATTTTTGATTCAACTGAGATTAGATCTTTACCAAGAGTAAATGTATTATCAACAGCGCCTGCTTTCCCTGCTTTTTTTGCAATTGTATCAATCCCAGTTTTAGCAGTTTCACGAAATTGGGTAATAAGTCCCCCTTTATCATTACCCTCTGCTGATCTAGTAAATAAATCCATTACAGCTTCAGGATTTTCTTCTATAGCAGCTTTTAATTTCTTTTCATCTATCTCTAATTTCCCGCCATCACTATATGTTTTTGTTGTTGTAATACCAATGTTAAATATAGAATTATACTTCGAATCTTTATCAGTAGAAATTGAGTAAATAGCAGAGCGCATATTTGAAACAACAGTACTAACTGCTGAATCGTTACGTAAGACACCTTTCTTTGCCTTTTCCTCCCATTTTTTTATTTCATCTTCCGACATCGCAGCTTTTTGAGCATCCGTTAAAGGTTGATAACTATATTCTTTTCTCTCCTTAAGTGGGGAATTTAAAGATTCAACAAGACCGTTATAGAGCTCAACAAAAGATTTTACTTGTTTTACGATTGCGTCCGTATCATCTGTTGCTGAAACTGATACAGGTCCATCAGTAAATGTTTTATTTAATGTAATTGAATATCCCAATTCATTTATTGAATTGGTTTGTGAAGTTTTGGTAATGCCGTTTATAGTATAGACTGCATTTTCACCATTTGCTATTTGTCCTGTTGCATTAGCTGAAAAACCAATTGAAGATAATAGACTTTCTCCTGTATCGGATAAAACTTGCAGAGACCCACCAGCGGCTTCACCAGTTGCTGTTGTATTTAAAGATAATTGACCATCACTAAACAAGGCAGTTACCCCTGCACCTGAAGCATTAATTCGTTCCACTAATTGATTAACTGTATCAGTTTCCTTATATTCAATTGTAGTTGCTTTCATAGAGCCATCTTTTTGAAGAACATTAAATGTAAGCTCGCCTTTCTCTTTATCACTTAAATCAAGGCCTAAATCTTTTAGAGTTGAAGCATTATTAGCTTTATAACCACCAGGTGGAATAACTGTTTGTGAAATATCAGTACTTACTAAAGTATCACCAACACTTGCATTAAAACCAATTTGTTGTAAGAAATTCTCATTATCCGCTGTAACTTCAACATCTTGACCTAATGAAAATGATCCATTTACATATATGTTATTCGTTTCGTCGTAAAAACCATTAACAAATTTAGCATTTTCAAATCCCGCAGACTTTAATTTTGATACAATTGAATCAATAGAGTCACTTGGGTTGTACACAAACGATTTTTCTTCACCATTAATTGTAAACTTCGCTGTGCCACTTGATGAAACCCCTAAATCAGATAACTTATGACTACTATTTAGAGTATTAACACTATTTAAAGCTCCTGCTTTCGATGCACTTTTAGCTAAGTTTGTTACAGATGAAATTTCTAAAGATCCTGCAGCTGAAGAACTAGCTGTAACTGACACTTTAGTAGGATCGGATACAGAGGCAGACTTCGGTATAAAAGAACTTGGTTTGTATTTATCAAATAGCTCAGTACGGAATGATTCTAATTTCGAATTAACGCTTCGATATGAGTCACGTTGCCACTCATATTTTTGCTTTTGTTGCTGAAGCTTTTCCATTTTTGCGCTTTCAGCTTTCATTAGTTTTTCTACAATTGAGTCGATATCCATCCCAGAAGCTAACCCTGTAAATCTCTTATTTGATGTAGTTAAGTATGAAAATGATGTAGAGTTTATAGAACTCATATTTATTCCTCCTATAATTAAATTTTTTCGTCAACAATCATGCCGAGCATTTTTTGCATTTCATAAAAAGCATCTAACAGCTTTTTAGGTGGGATTTCTTTCATTACTTCATCTGTATCCTTATTTACTACTGTTACATAATAACGATCTAGTCCTTCATGGTACATAAACTTTGATGCAATATGAGTTACTTCTAGCATTTCGTTGAGAGCTTTCACTGCTAGCTGTATTTTCGATTTTGTTTCATCGCTATTATCTAGTAGCTTCGCTGGCTCTGTTGATACAATTGTAGCTTCGCTTCCTTGCTTTATCCCTTTTTCAATTGCTTGGTCAGTAGCTGGATTCGTCACAGCTATTGTATCAACAGTCGAATTTGCTGAAATACGCATCTTTCCCCATCCCCCTTGAAATTTTTCACAATCAATTACTCTCTAATAATAGTATCGGATACTATATTGTTTATTTCACTTTTTTAACATTTCATTTTAAGGAATTCTGTTAGGTTATTTATGAACTAGAAAATAATCCTTGCCACTAAAAAGGAACAATTATTTAATATAATTGAAAGAGCTTTAAAAATTCTTCAGATATGTATGTCATCTTTTAAAGGAGGAGGTTGCTTCTATAAAATTAAAAACTTAAATTATGTATATTATTTCTAAGACTCTATTCAAGTATGCTGTGTACTTGAGTATACCTTTTAACATTAATATAAACCATGACGCTAGTTGAGTGATGAAACTCAACTAGCATCATGGTTATTATTATTTCATAGATATAATAGCTTTACGATTGAGCAAATTATTTAATAATACAAAAGAATAGGAAAAACACAATGCTACGTGGAATTATCAATGCTTGTCAATTAGAACTTCAATTATTAAGTACTCCTTTAAGTATGATTTCTTCCCTCAATAAGAGCTGGAGACCTTCCTTAAGCTAATTTGCAGGACTTGAGTAAAAAGACTTTAAAAAGGGAGTTATCCCATCATTTATTAATCACAACCTGGCAGATGCTTTATTATTACTCTGACAATAATTCCAAGTGAAATATCGGTAAGTAGTTCGTATAATCCACCACAATTTTCGTATTCGAGCTTATTATTTCATAATGTATCTGCTTTTTATTAGGATTTTTATTTCTAACTTCCTTTGCTAAAACCATTTCTAGTAACTTAATATAATCAGCATCTAATCCATGATTTATAGATTTAATAGCTATACCATCTATTCAAGAATTATCCAATACTAAAAAATCGAAATAACTCTAGGGCATTCACCTTTTAGTATGTTTTAGTTTAGTCCCTACCTTTATACCGGGTTTTCGGAGATTTCTGTTTAATTTTCAGAACCTTGATACTATAGAGATTAAATTTATTAAAATAACTCAATTATGAATTCATCTCTCTATCAACAAACCTCAAATATTATAGCCTAGGCCTCTTATATAAACTGAAATACAGGTAACCCATTCGTATAATCAATACTCAGTTTCGTATGTGAAATTTTGTTATCATATTGAATTTGTTTTTCGTTTTTATTTCTATGTGCAGGACATTTACTTATTGCATAATCTACCAATTCAATGAAGTCGGCGTCTAAACCATGGTTCGTAGACTTGAATATAACTCCGTCCACATCTTTACTATCTATAACTTCAAATTCTACATTTGGTAGATTACCAATTGCCTGTTGCTTATCTTGTACACTTACTAAAAAATCTGTAGTTCCTAAACATGAGTAAATATAAGCTCCATTCTCAAACCCATTATACAAATTATGTAAGGAAAGTGACTTCTTATCGCTTATCACCTTTTTTGCTAAATAATCGAATTCGATTGATAAAATCGTATTCCCAATCTTTTTTGCAAATAAACGGTTGGTAGTTAAATATTTGGGTTCGACCCATGAAGCATTATCAATAATTTGAGAAAATAAATGAGGCGCTAACCTGTTAGCTAAAAGTAAAATATAAGCTCCTTGGGATTGTCCAAATCCTAATACACGCCCTTCGTCATATGAAAATCCATTCTCAGTTAATAGTATTTTTATAGCTTCGACAGTGGTGATTACATCAATTGCCTGCATATATCCCATATCTACAAACTCATTAATTGTTTCATCAATTACTGCTTGGACAGAAACATTGATGTTATATTTACTTATAATATTAAGTAAAATTGAGGTATCATTTTCAACTAATATCTTATCTTCAAGTGTTAACAGATTTAAAATTGATTTTATATCATTCTTCAGTTGAAATTTATCGGAAGACTGCATAAATCTACTTCCAAAGTATTCACATTGTACGGTTACAACATTATACTTTTCTGCGAAATGTTCCCGCATTTTTTTATAAATTTTAGAGTCAATATGACCACCAAACCCTGGTACAAAAATAAAGATTCCTGTATTTTCATTAGTTCCATTTTGAGGAATTGAGTAGTCAATTCGAAGTTCTCTCCCATTTACTCCATTATATATATTATGATGAGCTGGTATTTTTAAAGTATCGTTATAACTCAAAAGTTTCCTCTCCTTATTAACCAACATTTATCATTGTTTCTATCCTCTAAATTAATTTACAGAGAATTTAAATAATATTACTGTAAGATTTCTTTAAATAATGAACTCCAAATTCAGTTATACTAAAAGTCTATTTATTGATTTTTCTTTAATGTTTCAGAACTCTAGATAAATCTCCCTAATATTACTTTATATATAAAATTATCATTTAAAATAAATTTTGATACTTCAATGGGGTTCCCTTAGTCATAGATTTATTTGCTACTTTCCCTAAAATAGTTTCATAATATTTTGGCTCTAATCCATATCCTGGACGAACAATTTTTATATTATCTTTTGTGAATTCCTCACCAGCTTTAATATCTTTAGATACATAAATCGAACGTCTGAATTTTAACGATTTCTTTTCTTTTTCTGTTGGACCATAAGTAACGTTCCCCAATGCCAACCATGCGCGTTCTGTTTCTTCTACAAGCGCCTTCATTTCAGTTGGCTCCATCGAAAATGCTGCATCTACACCACCATCAGCTCGATTTAATGTGAAATGTTTCTCTATGACCGTTGCACCTAATGCAACACTTGCTACAGAAACTCCAATCCCCATTGTATGATCAGATAATCCAATTTGCACATCTTCAAATAACTGCTTCATATGTGGTATTGTTAAGATATTAGTGTTTTCAGGTGTTGCTGGATACGTACTTGTACATTTTAACAATACTAGGTCTTTACATCCAGCTTCTTTTGCCGTACAAACCAGCTCATCTAATTCGGCTAATGTTGCCATTCCAGTGGATACAATCATCGGTTTCCCTGTAGACGCTACTTTTTTTATAAGTGGTAAATCAGTATTTTCAAAAGAGGCAATTTTATAGAGTGGTACATCTAGTTCCTCTAAAAAGTCAACCGCTGTTTCATCAAAAGGCGTACTAAAAGCAATCATTCCTAATTCCTTAGCACGATCAAAGATTGGTTTATGCCATTCCCAAGGAGTGTGAGCCTCATCATATAAATCATGAAGCTTTCTACCTTTCCATAAATTCCCTTCATCTGAAATCAAAAAATCAGGTGACTCAACATCAAGTGTAATTGTGTCTGCAGTATATGTTTGGATTTTTAATGCGTGTGCACCTGTTGTAGCTGCAGCTTCTACTATTTCTAAGGCACGTTCAAGAGACTGATTATGGTTTCCTGACATTTCAGCAATAATAAATGGTTTGTTATTAATTCCTATTTTTTTATTTTCAATAATTATACTCATAATAATTTCTCCCCTATGCTCTAGAAAAACTTTAATTATTTCGTAGATATGTAATTGTTTCATTTTTACCTAAATTAAATATTACATCTATGATTGATAGATATGAAACAAAATCAGTGGTATTCAATTGAGGATATTTAAGCATTTTAAAATTTAAATATTCAACATCTATATTATTTTCACTAAAAATTTGTTCTTCTTCTAAATAATTTTTTGAACCATCCGCACTAAGATATGTTGTTGCCCCAAAGTATTTACAAATATCATAAAGGTATTGAGATTTTTTACCGTAAATATCCAAATCTCTACTCCTGATGATTTCTGTTTCTATCTCTAAATAATTAAGAGTGTCTTTTATAAAATTAATATTTATATCACACAAATTATCAACACTTTTTTCAAATGTCGATTTTACTATAGGATAAAACTCTCGAAAGTAGGGATGCTTTCTGTATGACTGTTCAATTGTCATGATATGACTCTTAACCCAATCATCATCAGTGTTAATCGATACATCTTTTATCTTTTGAAATTGTTTTCCTGAATTTAATACTGGTACAGTTAAAAGCTTTTCTTTACCATTTAAAATAATTTTATTTCTTTGTTGCCATGATCTTTTAGCAAATTGTACATCATCTAAAAATATAAATTTATCTACATCCATTATCATTTTAAAATAACCGGCCCATGGTAAATAAGTCGGTTGCATTATAGCAATCTTCAAATTTTCGAACCCCATTCCTCTTTTAAAATTGAAAATATTAATTGATTCCGGAAATTTTCACCATTGTAGAATGATTGACGTTCTACTCCTTCAAATTTGAATCCAACTTTATTATATAAATTTATTGCAATTTTATTTTCTTCAAAGACTTTTAACCATAATCGATTAAGTTTGAGCTCATTAAAAACAAAATTAATTAAACATCTAAGAGCATTTTCTCCAAATTTTTTTCCTCTATTAACTATTTCTCCGATATAAATTTGTAAAAAACCTGAGTTATGTTTTTTATTTAAAAATAACAAAATATTTCCTATATAATTATCAAACTCTTCTTCATGTATTGCCCAGATTATTGTATCTGATAAATTTTGCACCCAGTTTAGATGACCTTTATAACTTATTTCATTTCTCAGTCCAAAGCTTTCTCTGATTTCACTATTATTTAACCAATGTACAGTTTTTTCATAATGTTTTAATTGATAAGGATTTAATGAAATATTTTTATAATAAAGTTTTTTCATATATTAATATCACCTAATTCTTCAGTAATTATTTCTAATAATCTATTTACTCCTAAACCGTCCACCAAATCTCTACAATTTTTTTGAATTTCTTTTAATAAACCTGTGTCTCTTATAATAGCACTTACACTATTTACAAATTTTATTTCTTCAATGTCCCAAGCTTTACCCAAATAAACACAAAGTTTCTGTTTATTTAAATTTACTAAAATATCGTGTTGATTATTATTAGTAGCTAAATAGATTGCTGGTAAACCTATACAAGCCCTTTCCCATGTAGCCGTTCCTGGGGCACCAATTGCAAAATCAGCTTGATACATATAATACTCCATATTTTCCACATCAATATATATTTCCACTCGATTTTTATAATGTAAAATTAATCCCATTAAATCTGAAGAATTTTTATATTTACTACTAATAATTATAATTAAACTAATATTTTTAAAGTTTTCTAATAAATATTTAGTAAATTTAAAAGTAAAATTATTAAAATCCATACTTCCAAAAAAAATGTGAATGCAAGGTTTTTTTGAGGGAGTATATGTATTCTTTTGGTATTCTCTAAACTCTCTCCTAATTATTACAAACTTAGCCCCACAATATATTTTGCTCTTTGAAGGTATTAAATTTTTATAATCATCTTTTTTTCTTGTTACTGTTGGATCACACAATATATCACAATCATGTTTACGATTTGCTAGGTCATCGATAACCATAATTTTGGACACATATTTATACATAGCATTTTCCCACTGAAAATCTAATGAATAATGATCAACTATTAATAGACTAGGAATGTTATGATCTAAATTTTTTGCCGTCTCTAGCACATCCTGAGACCAGTTCTCCTTAATCCATTGTGATGTATTAGGTACATTAATTGTTGGCAAAGCTTTTACAGGGAACTGTGTTGCAATATAGTCATTCATATTACCAGGTAAATCTCTTGAAATAAAACTAATTTGCATCCCTACATCTTTTAATTGATTAGCTAGAGTTAGGCAACGCATAACATGACCCGAGCCAATTTGAAATGAAGCATCTACACGAAATACGATATTCATTTGATCACCTATAATTTCTTTTGTTCAATATGAGCATTAATATAAAACCAATCGGGATTCTCCTCCATTAACTGTACTGTATCTTTTAAAGTAAAATTAGGATTTTCACAATAAAGGTTTTCTATTATATTTTTTATAAGATTAAAATCTTCCTCAGTATCTACTGTCCATCGGTATCTACTATAATCTATTTCGCTTTTAATACTTCCAATTTTAAACATCTTGGGATTTGTATAGAAATATGCAGTTACATGCTCTCGCTCTTTTTCTAAAATAGCTTCATTATATGCCTTTTCTAATGCTGCAAATGAAAATATTTCTGTATCTTGGCCTCTTGGATAAGTTCTTTCTATCGTATTTGATATATAATCAAAATTTTTATTATCTATAAAATAGCGTATCGTCTTATCGACTACTTGTACATCAATGATTGGACAATCTGATGTAATACGAACAATTGCATCTGCATTAAATGCTTTAGCTGTCTCATAATATCTAGCTAATACATCTTGTTCTGCTCCTCTAAAATACAATACTTGATTTCTTTTACAAAAACCTACTATTAAATCATCTTGTTCTTCAATTGTCGTTGCTATTACTAAATCATTTATGTACCGACTTTGCTGTAAACGCTCTATTTGATATGATAGTAATGGTTTATTATTCACTGTCTTTAAAATTTTCCCCGGTAAGCGTGTAGATCCCATTCTTGCTTGTATTATTGCAACAATTTTCATTTCTTCACCTTTTCTAGCTCTGTCATCACTGTACTTATTACATCCTGTACATCTTTATTCGACATCTTAGGGAATAAAGGTAAAGTAATAATAGCATCATACAATTCTTCTGCCTTCGGCATAGACCCTTTCTTATAACCTAGTTCTTGATAATATGCCAAAGTATGTACTGGGATGTAGTGGACATTAACACCAATATTTCGAGCGAGTAATGCCTCAAATATTTCTTTTCGAGTCACGCTTATATTTTCAAGATTTAATCTAATGATATAAAGGTGCCAACTTGAAATCCCATCTACACATTGATTAGGTATAAATAAACATTCATTATTCTTAAATGCTTCATTGTATATTTGAGCAATTTCACGACGGCGTGTTACGAATTGATCTAACTTCCTCAATTGACTAATACCGAGAGCCGCTTGAATATCTGTCATTCGATAATTAAAACCTAAAAACTGCATATCATAGTACCAAGGACCATCATTTTTAATTATACTTTTCGTATCTCTCGTAATACCATGTGAACGAAATTGTAAAAGCTTTTTATAATAGGATTCATTGTTTGTTGTAATGACGCCACCCTCTCCTGTTGTAACATGCTTTACAGGATGAAAGCTAAACATTGTCATATCACTCAATGCACCTATTTTTTCCTCTTTATATTCAGCCCCTAGAGCATGTGCTGCATCTTCAATAACAATTAAGTTATGCTTCTTTGCGATAGCATGAATTTCATCTAAATGTACAGGCTGCCCTGTAAAATGAACAGGAATGATTGCCTTTGTCTTTGACGTAATATTTCTTTCAATTTCTAAAGGATCTATGTTATATGTATCTTCCTTAATATCTGCAAATACAACTGTCCCACCCACATAACGTACACAATTTGCACTCGCTGCAAAAGTTATTGGTGTTGTAATAACTTCGTCACCTTCACCAATACCTGCAGCAAAACACGCCCCGTGAAGTGCAGCTGTTCCATTGGAAAATGCTACTGCATATTTTGCACCTACATATTCAGCTACAGCTTCTTCAAATTCTGCAATTGTTGGACCAGTCGTTAAGTAACTGCTCTTTAAAACATCCACTACAGCCTGTATATCCTCGTCATCTAGCCATTGTTGTCCATATGGTAAATATGTATCTCTCATTTTATTTAACTCCTTTAAAGAAAAAATGCAGTCAAAGACTACATTTCTTCTACTAAATCTCCCAATTGTTCAATAGTTAACCATTCAGTATTATTATCACTTGTATAAGCAAAACCACTAGGTAAAGTCTTCCCACCATTTAATTGCCCTTGAGGCCACCAAGCGAGCTCTGGCTGAATAACATAGTAATCATCGAACTCTAATGTATGGCGTGCATCGTCTTCCATAATCATCGCTTCATGTAATTTTTCACCCGGGCGAATACCGATAATTTCTATTTTACATTCTGGAGCGATTGCTTTTGCTAAATCTGTTACTTTCATACTCGGAATTTTTGGTACAAAAATCTCGCCACCATACATTCTTTCTAAATTATCCAGAACAAATTGTACTCCTTGCTCAAGCGTAATCCAAAATCGTGTCATACGCTCATCAGTAATAGGTAAAGTGCCTGAGTCTTTTATTTTTTTAAAGAATGGCACAACACTACCGCGGCTTCCTACAACGTTACCATAGCGTACAACTGCAAAACGTGTTTTCTTTTCTCCTACATAGGCATTTGCTGCAACAAATAATTTATCAGATGCTAGTTTTGTAGCACCATATAAATTCACGGGTGAACAAGCTTTATCGGTTGATAAAGCAATAACCTTTTCTACTCCTCGATCAATGGCAGCTTCAATAATATTTTGAGCGCCATGAATATTTGTCTTTACCGCCTCAAAAGGGTTATACTCACAAGCATCAACATGCTTCATAGCAGCTGCATGAATAACAATATCCACTCCATCAAATGCACGGTATAAACGATCTTTATCGCGTACATCACCAATGAAGAAACGGACACGTGAATCTGTAAACTCCTTAGCCATTTCATATTGCTTAAGTTCATCACGGCTAAAGACAATCACTTTTTTCACACCTAATGTTAAAGCTTTTCGGATAAACTTTTTCCCGAAAGAACCTGTACCACCTGTAACTAAAACTGTTTTATTTGCTATTTCATTTTTCATCATATTTTTCACCTATTCTATTAAATAATTCCACTACTTATTATAAATTAGTTAGCTGGTATTTCATATGGCTTAACTCTTTCAAAAAAAGGTTTAATTTCATACTCGAAAATATCTGCTACGAGTAAAAAATCTTGTATTTCTAACCCACTATTAATCTCCTCTAAAAATTCATGAATTTTTTTTATATATAATGAATTTTCATAGCCTAAAATAGCCAACTTCTCATTGACCTGCGCCATCCAATCCACACCTTCACTGAAATCAAGAATATTTTTAATTGCTACTTGTATATTACCATCCCTAAGACTTTTCACTATTTTTTCAGTTTCAGTAAAAACAACATCTATATATTGATTATAGCTTTCCATTGTACTAAGTATTAATTCATCCATTTATTTTTTCCAACTCCCCATTTAAATTTTCTATTAACTGCTTCTCCATGTAAAAACTTGTTCTATTAACTGCTTCTAGCATATTGTTATAGAGATAATGACTTTGTTTATAGATTCGATTATATGCATCCTCTGCTGATTCATTTTTTTGTTCTTTAAAATATTTTAAAACTTCATAGTTAACTTGTTTTATGGATGTATCTATACATGTTTTTTGAACTAGTTTTCTAATCTCTTTATCGTTTTTTTCTATTTTGGTGATTATTGACTTCTCAAAATATGTTTTTAAAGTATTTTTTTTAAGTAACTCCATATTTTTTTTCAATAAAATCCCTAATCGGGAGTATATTTTAATTTCTGCTTTTACCTTTATTAATAGCTTTTCTAGTTTTTCCTTTTCCATCGAAATTTTTGGAGTCAATTGTATTAGTACATTTTCCTTTGCATATTTTTTACAAAAAACTTCAAAAGATATATTTTCGAAATTTTTAATCAATACACCACCTTCTGTACTATTAAAAATTTCTCTCTTACCAACAATTGATAGCGCTAATTGTTCAAATGAATTTTTCATAGTATCGAATGAATAACTAGTTAATACTGAATCTCCATTATATCCTTCAGTATAAAAAAGGTTATTTGAAGATTTAAACGTTTCATCCAATAATTTAGCATGTTTATTATTTTCAGCATGGGTCTTATTATCAGTATAGGCTAGATCCTGGCCAACTAGTGCAATTGGTCCTGAACTAATGAATGTTGCAATTGAAAATGCATAGTTTGCTACTGAACCGCCTCCCGGTACTACAACTGGATCTTCATCGACAATCTTAGCTAAGTGATTTATACTTACCGCGGCGTTCATTGGTAAAAAGTAGTATCCTTGTCGAGTAAAACTATTTCGAATTTCGGGATGGCTTTGAACACTGTACATAAATTGCGAATTTTGTAATTCTAAATTTTTGAAATGTTCAAAATTTGCATTTCCGCCATCTATTGATACAACATAATCTGGTTCTATACCGTTATGAATTAATGAATTAATTGTTGAACCTGATGCAATCAGAACAAATTTTTCTCTATACTTCTTTAATAAAGGAATTTGTTTAGTAAGTGACGGCCCCCCTGAAGCTACAACTACAGGTGTATTATAATAACTTTTCAAATTCACTATAGATTGATCTAAAGAGGCACATTTTAAATTTGAAATATAGTTTTCTTGCCATTTATCAGTAAACATCTTCATAGTACTCTCATCGACACTTGAATGTTGTAACTTTCTATTTACAACTTCTAAAAAATCTTTATACTTTTCCATTGATATCTTATCGTAGTTCGGTGCCGTTAATATATTTAAAGTATCAATCATTCGAATGTGTTGATTTAAAAATCGGGATAAATCATCTTTACTTTCAAAAGTACAAACAAAAACATTTTCAGCTTTAATATTTATAGATAGAATTGGTTCAACAACTAAAATTTTCTCTTTATTTTTCCTTACTTTTATTAATTCGTTTAAAATATATTCTTTACCAACTCCATACAATATTTGTACTGTATCCGGTTTATATTTTGAAGTCACAAACTGTTCTGCTTCTCTTTTCGGATTATATTTGCTATGTAAATAATAATCATCAATTTTTAATATAGGGTCGCCATTCTTTGCATTCAAAGACTCAATTCTCATATATTTCTTCACCTCTATACTATATATCGACAATTAGAAAAAAAAATAAAGAAAAACCCACCCTCAAATTTGAGAATGGGTTTAATATTACATATGAGAATTATTGTAATAATTGAAGAACACCTTGTGGTTGTTGGTTTGCTTGAGCTAACATAGATTGTGCAGCTTGAGTTAGGATATTGTTTTTAGTAAACGCCATCATCTCAGCAGCCATATCTGTATCACGGATACGTGATTCAGCAGCTGTTAAGTTTTCAGAAGCTGCTCCTAAGTTATTGATAGTATGCTCTAGACGGTTTTGAACAGCACCTAAAGAAGAACGTTGTGTAGATACAGTTTTAATAGCTTCGTCAATTACAGCGATTGCTGCACTTGCACCACCACCAGATGAAAGGTCAATTTTAGAAAGGCCACTATTTGCAGCTAATGCATCAGTACGCATATCTTTGATATCTAAAGTCATTGTTTGACCTTCATTCGCACCAATTTGGAATGTTAAAGTACCATTTGTTGGAGGTGTAACAGATGAAGCTACTGCTGGCGTTGAAATACCACCATCTGAATTTAATACTGATGCTTTAGCGTTAGTCACTGTTGATGCTTTAGGTGCACCATCAAGGTTACCATTTAATAATGTTTTTTCATTGAACTCAGTAGTTGTCGCAATACGATTGATTTCTTCTTTTAATTGAGAAATTTCATCTTGGACGAAAGCACGGTCAGTATTTTCATTTGTATCGTTACGAGATTGAACTGCTAATTCACGCATACGTTGTAGGATAGCGTGTGTTTCGTTAAGAGCACCCTCAGCAGTTTGGATTAAAGAGATTGAGTCTTGAGAGTTTTTAGTAGCCATGTCAAGACCTTTGATTTGAGCGCGCATTTTTTCAGAGATTGCTAAACCAGCAGCATCGTCACCAGCGCGGTTGATTTTGTAACCTGAAGATAATTTCTCAAGGTTTTTAGAAGATTGAGCGTTATTGAAAGCTAGGTTACGGTGTGTGTTTAAAGCTGAAATGTTGTGTTGAATTCTCATTTGGAATTCCTCCTTGAATGTTTGTTTTGTTATTCCACATCCGTGTGGAATTTCGGATTAGGTAGTATGTATGTACTTCCTGCCCCTTACAATCTATATATCGTATTTAGTTGGAAATGTTTAATAGTTTTTTCGAAATTTTTTTTATTTCTTTATGTAAAAGATTCTAAGTTTAGATTTTTGATACAACATATAGTTTTATTTTATTTTTTCTTTAGTTGTTCAAAGAAATTCGATGATGCCGATAGAGCTTCTTTATTCTGTGCTTGGATGGCTTCAAAAACTTCCGAACGGTGTACTTTGACTGTTTTAGGTGCGACTATACCTAACTTAATTTGCTCACCTTCTACTGCTAATATTTTTATTTCGATATGGTCGCCAATCATAATAGATTCATCTTTCTTACGTGATAAGACTAGCATTACTTCGCACTTCCTTCCAATGTTTGCATTGGGTAGCGTAATGGAAAGGCTTTATTATCTTGAAGAACAATTTGTTTACCACGTTTTTTATCCATGTTAATAACTAATGGTGCAAGTAAATTAATAGTAGAGTCCTGTAGTGTTTCCTTCATTGTAACAACAGAGTACGTTAGAACATCTTCTTCATTTTCAATTTGAAGTTGTTCTAAATCCTCTGCGCTTAAATCAAAGCTATAGTCTTTTTTGAAGGCAAATGGATAAGCAACCACAAAGCCTATTTCAACTTGTTCAACTGATTGTAATAATACTAATGGATGTTCTTCAGAAATAGGTAATAGCACGAATCTTTTATGATCCTCTAATCCGAGTAACCCTTGTTCAAACGTAAGTATGTCTTTTTCCATAATTTCGACTTCACCTAAAAATTTTGTTGCAATTTTCATCTGTTCCTTACACTCCTTTAAATGATGACATTGGTGTCAACATCCGGTCTTTGTATCATTGTACCAGTTACTTTTCCTGGTGTGTATTGATGGGTTGGTTTGTTCACTTTTGCGTCAATTATTGGCTCTTTACGCTGAATATTGACATCTGTTGTGCCTGGCGTATAGTCAATTTTCACAGAACCTATAGATGGGACAAATTTAATATTAAATGGCGTCCGGTGTGGTCCATGATTTTGTTTCGCGATATTTGGGATAGTTTCACGGCCCTGACCTTTACCAGCGTTGTCCATCATTTGACGTCCCTCACTCGCTCTACGTGCCATCCCCTTAAGTGCCTCTTGTTTTCCCTTTTCTGCGTAATTCGCACTAGATTCCAATGGACCAATCATCCCTATATCCCGTCTTGCCTGAGAAGAGTCTATTTTCAAAACACCTTTAGTCGTACGAATTTCCAAAATAGCGGCAGGCTGTTCAATATGTTGAGTAGCATTAGGTTGTTTAATATATTGTTGTGGCTTTGATATATTAAGGTCTATTTTAGCGTCTGTTGTATGAATTTGGATTTGCGGGAGCCTCATATATGCCTTTCCTTTCAATAAAAGCGCCTGAACATATTGTTCAAACGCTCTGTTATTTATTATAAAGTTTGCCCCTGTCGCTTCGCTTTCGAGGCAGAACCTTTCGCTTCGCGTTTGCCCCTGTCGCTTCGCTTTCGGGGCAGAACCTTAGTAGATTTTATCGGATAAAATCTACTAAGGTTTGTTGAATGATTTTTGCTCCTACGGAAAGAGCGGCTTGGTGAATGGATTCCTGTGTAACCATATCTGTAATCGTCTTCGCATAGTCTGTGTCTTCATTGGCAGATAGTTGTTTGGTTACATTAACTTCTTGAAGACTTAGTCGATTTCCCATCATCTCTACACGATTTTGACGAGCGCCGACATCTGCTCTTACAGTCAATGTATTTTCGTAAATACCATCTAAACCAGGAATTTTATTAGCACCACTTGTTACTTCTAAACCAAGCGCCTCCCCTATCTCCGCACTTGTTGCACCACTTTGTAAAAGTGTTGTTACTTGCGTCATAAACCCATCAATTTTCCCAAACAAATCAGTACCCGGAGTATTAATATCCATTGAGATACCATCAAAAACGTTAATATCAATTGTGTTTTTTGCTCCATCTTGAGTAATTGCTGGGTTTTGTGGTCCTGTTTCATCAGTATAAAGCGGCTGATTTGTATGCGTCCCTGAAAAGATATAGTTTTCGCCCACTTTTGTATTGGCGATATCACGCAATTGTTCCTTAATTTGTTGCATTTCTGCATTGATCTTTTGACGATCATCAGTAGTATTTGTATCGTTAGCAGCTTGTACAATAAGCTCCTTTACACGTTTTAATGCTCCGCCTACTTGATCAAGCGCTTCGTCTGTTGTATCTAACCATGTATTTGCTTCACGAAGATTTCGTTGATATTGTTGGTTTTTATCAAGATCTATACGATAGCCCATTCCCTTTACCGCAACAACTGGATCATCGGATGGTCTTGTAATTACTTTACCTGAGTTCAACATATCCTGGTATTTAGACATTTTACTATAGCTTGTATTTAAATTGCGTAGCATATTACTCGACATCATTGATTGTGTAACGCGCATAAATTTATCTCCTCTCAGTTAAGTCGCTATTATAGCCCAACTCTTCCCATACCGTTGATGATTTTATCTAATGTTTCATCTACTACTGTAATCATACGTGCATTGGCATTGTATGCTTGCTGGAATGTAATCATATTAGTCATCTCTTCATCTAAGGAAACGGAGTTCATTGAATCACGACGCTTAGAAATTTCCAAATGCATTGTTTCGGAGTTGAATGCACTACGCATAGCTTCCTGTCCCTTAACCGCTAAGTCCCCTACTAATGATTTATAATAGTTTTGGAATGTACCTTTCTTTAAGTTATCTTGAGCCTGTGATTGCAGCGCTGCTAACTTACGCATGTTTCCGTTATTACCTTCCTCACCCGCCGTATCGGATACAGCTACTTGCTTCGGATCGGTAATCACTACCTTAAAATCACGTGCAGTCGTCCCAGAGAAAAAGTTCTGACCTGTACTATCATCTAAACCAAAACCTTTACTATGAACTTCATTAAATTTTGTTATAAATTCATTTGCTAGATTATCTAAATTAGCAAGCATTTCTGGATAAGTACCTTGTCCACCGCTATGTCCATACGCATCAATTAATGCACGTAATGAACCTTTACCAGGGTCCATTTGACTGTAATCAATTGCAATTCCATTCGCTGGATCTCCTGGTGGCTCGCCAACAGCAGAAATTTTAATTTCCTTAAAGTTAGCATAGCTCCCTGTCGCTTGATCATCTACATCACCATCAATGCGCTGATTGTTCGTGTCCATCGTTGCAAGTGCAGCATATTCTCTACCATCCACTAATGTAATAGGAGTACCGTCCCCTGATACATATGTAATCGTCATTGAACCTTCAGCTACATCTTTTGCTAAACCACCTGATTTTTGCAATGAAACAGTTACAGGGATATATTCATTTAACTGATCTACTAATACATCACGTGCATCATATAAATCATTTGGCACATAACCACTCGGCTCAACTTCTTGAATTTGTTTATTAAGGGCTGCAATTTGTTTAAGAATTGAATTCACTTTATCCGTTGATACATTAATTTCATTCCCGATATTACCTTGGATCTGTTTTAGCTGTCTATCCATATAATTAAAGGACTCAGCAATTGAAATTCCTTTAGAAATTAATACCTGACGTGCAGCTGTATCTTTTGGATTGTCAATAACATCCTCCATAGACTTCCAAAAATCTGTAAATGATTGGTTAATACCAAACTCTGAAGGCTCTGACATAATATCTTCCATCTGCGAAATCGATTTTGCTGTTGAATCCCAATAGCCTAGCTTATTCGTTTCTTGACGATATTGTCGATCTGTAAATTGATCGCGGATGCGTTGAATCGAGCTTACTTCTACCCCTGTTCCAAGATGTCCTGGATAGACAGGTTGATTTAAGCCTGGACTTGGAAAACCAGGAGTTGCTTGCATATTTGCTCGTTGGCGAGTGTAACCTAATGTATTTGCATTGGAAATATTATGTCCTGTTGTGTATAAAGCTGTTTGTTGTGTAAATAAACCACGTTTACTAGCTTCTAAGCCCATAAATGTTGAGCGCATTCTTTTTCCTCCCTTAGTAACCGTTTTTCAGCAATTGATTTCTTAAAAACTATGCTTGAGAATCGAAATATGATTTTTTTGCCACTGTATTTGTGCCACGAACCTCATTGCCAGAATAGTTGATTTGCTCAGGACGAGGTTGTAAAGCGTCCAATGTAAAGTTGACAAATTGCAGTGATTGGAACACTAGTTTTTGATTTAAATCGTTTTGTTTTTTTAAATCGTTGATGATTTGCAATAATCGATTGCGAACAGCTGAGAGCATGTCTTTTTCTGTCTGCTGTCCAGCAACCTCGATGACATCAGCGACAGTTGCTTTGTCAATTGAAGCAAATCCTTTTGCCCCAAGGTAATCCGTTACCTGTTTTTGACGCTGTTGCTCGAGCTTATCGATGGCTGCTACATGTGCCTGCTCATCCTTGAGCATTTGGTCCAGTGCTTCGATATCGCCAGCTGTAATGATTTCAGTTTTCTTTACGGCTAGTTCAAGTAAGCTTTTATGCATTCTTTCTAGTTTTGTTAGTGTAGAACAGATCGTTTCTACAGACATATTGCGAAGCACCCTTTCTGAAATTCCTTAGAAACGATAATATTTCAGCATATCTTCTGCCACTTTGCGAGCGTCTACTTTGTATTCACCAGAAGCGATATCTTCTTTTAATTGTTTTACGCGGTCTGCGCGCTCTGTGTTATATGTTGAAATCCCTTGCATCTCCTGTGCAGTCTTTGAAATTTCGATTTTATCTGCGAAGGATGCCTTGTTAGTGCTTGATTTTGCATTGCGCACCTGATTGTTATAGGCGTTCACTGCATTAATACCATATGATGTAATTTTCATGTAATCCCCCCTGTCTAAAAGCTTATCTTCCTATTATTTCGGATTGTCTCACATAATGTTAAGTTTTCAAATAGAAAAAAGTGTGCTAATTTTGTTTAAAATTAACACACTTTAGACCTATCAATGATTCCTCGGTATAATTGCGATATAGGATGTTAGCCTAAAATCATCGCATCCATGCGATAACAGCTAACTGACCTGGATCACGCACAAAGCCGATTCCAGGCGTTTTCACAGGATGTGAAGCTCTTAGCCTGTGTTCCTCTATTTCAGCGGGTGTTTGGATTCTCGCTGAAAGAATTAACGTTTTCGATCTGCGTGATAGGTTACACGATCACGATCCGCCACATTGTCACGGAACTCCTTCGCTGCTTCAAATGTACGTAAATCCGCCTTTAATTCATCCTGACATTTTGTACAAAGCTTGCCTGTTGTCGTTAAGTGACCACAGTTATCACATGGGTAACCAAGATTAGGGAACATTGCAGGCTGTAAACGTCCCTTGCGTACCCATTTATACAATAGCTCCTCTTCAGCTCCTGTTGCTTCAACAATACGTTCTACTGTCGCCGCACGGTTTTCACGTTTACGTAAAAAGCGATAAACGATTTGATATAATTCTTCTTCTGATTGAGCGCATTTATGACATACTTCTCTGACCCCTATATAATTAAAAAACTCATTACATTTCGGACAATTGCGAACCTCTGCCATCTATTTCTTCCTCCTCTTAAATCAATTGCGCCTTGGCGTAATTCCGTCCGGATTTTGAATTGTGCCGGGCACAATTCATTCCTTTCAAAATCCGCGGAGGCTTTAGGCCAACGTGATGTTGGTCACTCAGTCGTTGCCACAGGACGTGGCGTTCTTAGACTGAGTTCCTCATTCAGTAAGTGTCTGAATGAAGATAATAACAGCTAAACGAACCTTATATACTCGTAATCTATTATACACAATGCATTAGCATTTTCATCCATTAATTAGTGTGAAGCTTTTGACATTTTTAGCGCCTGCATTTAATAAAACCTCAGTAGCATGCCTTAAAGTCGTCCCCGTCGTTTTTATATCGTCAAAAAGAAAGTATTCTTTATGCTCTACATGAGCTTCATCCATCAGACGGAAAAGGGATGCGGTTTGGTTTCGCTGCTCTCTATTTTTGGAGCTTTGCGTTTCTGTCGTCGTCTTTTCTAAAAGTTGTATAAAAGGAATATTCGCAGCCTTCAATAACTCCTCCATATGTGAAAAGGTACGTTCCCTTTGCTTAACGGGGTGCATAGGAATCGGTATAATGGCTGCTTTTTCATGCTTCAATCGCGCATGTAGCTCCTGCCGAAATACTTTAGCAAGTGCAACATCCTGAAGAAATTTGTATTGATGTAAAAAGTCTTTCATCGCATCGTTATATTGGTAAAGTGCTGTTGCTGTTGAGGAATATTTGAACTGAGCAGTGCACCTATCACAGATAGTCGGCTGAAATTGTTTTGTTAAAAGTAGTTTCCATGAGATTGCTGATCGCAAAGGCTGTGAGCATAATAAGCACAGTGTTTCTATTTTGTTCACGATGGAAATCCCTTCCTATTATAATAAAGAATTTTTGTACGCCCATCATCCATTTCAGCCGTAATGCCATGATGGAAAAATACGACGTCTCCCTCGGCAAAATCGGCATTTCGACCAACTCGCCCTGCAATTTGTATGAGTGCACTTGAAGTAAAAATGGTTGATTCTGCTCCAATCACTGCAACTTGTACATTCTTGATCGTAATCCCTCTTTCTAAAATGGTCGTAGTCAGCAAACCTAGAACTTCTTCATTACGTAGTTTAAGCACTTTTTCTTTACGTTCAGGATCTTCCGCATGTACAGCCATGATGCTGTCATCTAATAATTGAAAAAGAGGTGTAGCTATTTTCATTAACTCTACTTTTGGGAAAAACAATAGAAATGGCTCTTTGCGTGCAAGGCGCTCCTCTATCCATTGTTTCAGCTTTCGTGGGATTTTTCCTCGTTTCAAGCTTTTTTCATAGTTCCATAGGGAATGAAATCGAGGGACTGGTAACGGACGATCATGATAGCGCTTCGGGATAAATGAATAGCTTTCATGTTGATATTGAATAAGTAATTTAGGCGACGGGGTTGCCGTGACTAACAATAGTGGTGCATTTTCCATTTTTGCCTTTTGCACTGCGCTTTGCAACGTTTCATCAAATGTATATGGGAAGGCATCGGCCTCATCAACAATCATGACGTCAAACGCTCGTTCAAACCGATAAAGCTGGTGTGTTGTCGTCAACACGAGTTGGGCGTAGCCCTCCTGCTTTGGCGATTTACCATATAATGCATGGATCCTCGTATGCGGGAAAACTTTTTGAAAGCGTGGATATAACTCTAGCACTACATCTGTACGAGGCGTAGCAATACATACTCGCATGCCCTGCTCTAACGCATAATGAACAGTCGGGAAAAGTAGCTCTGTTTTTCCAGCCCCACATACTGCATGCAAGAGATGGGAACGCCTTGCCTTCACACTTTCTAGCATTTCATTTGCCGCCTGCTGTTGAAGCACTGTCAATTGCCCCGCCCATTCGAGTGAATGCTTTTTTGTCCTAATTGTGCGAGGGCCTGTCCAAATCATCAATTGCGTACAACTACTCACTCTACCCATATTCAGACAATGTCTACAATATATACATAGCTGCAGACACTTTGAACAATCAAACGTTGTAAATTGCTGAAGATCTTCATTATGGCAACGATTGCATTTTACATGTGGCTCTTTTTGAATTCCTTCTATTATATGGAAGTATTTATACTTGATTGATTTCTCGATATCTTCCTTGGAAAATGGGGCATGCTCCTTCAACCAAATACGTCCTTCATGGAAATCTCGTAATGCAGGTGGCAACAACCAACCTTTGTATGTCATTGCTTTGCTCCTTTCATGTGATTATTTATCGGCGATAAGAAATTCCTAAATAAAAAACAGCCTCTACACATTTACTGTAGAGACTGTCTCACTTACTATTATTTTTTTGTCCAACCTAGACCCATTGAGCCTTCACCTAAGTGTGTGCCAATGACGGGACCGAAATAGCTCATTTTAAAGTTAACGTTCGGGTAGGTTGCTGCTAGTTGTGCTAGCCATTCTTCTGCTTCAGCAAGGCAATTGCCGTGGATTACAACAGCGTCCATTGCTTCATACTTTTTAGCATCTTCAGCTAGTAGCTCTTCCGCACGCTTTAATGCTTTTTTACGTGTACGAATTTTTTCAAAAGGTACAATGACCTTGTCCGCAAAATGCAGGATCGGTTTTACTTGTAATAAGCCGCCGATTAATGCCGCTGCTGCAGACAGACGTCCCCCACGTTGTAAGTGCGCTAAGTCATCTACAATGAAGTAAGCACGAACTGATTGCTTCATGTCCTCCAATGAAGCGTGAATCTCTTTTGCAGACAAGCCCTGAGCCGCCAATTCAGCAGCTCGTAGAACGTAAAAACCCTGTACCGCACAGGATATTTCGCTATCAAAAGCGGACACATCGATGCCCTCCACCATATCGCCTGCTTGAATGGCACCTTGATATGTACCACTGATACCACTTGATAAATGAATAGATATTACCTCATCATACTCTTTTGCCAGCTCTTCAAAGAGAGCGACAAACTCTCCAATTGGAGGCTGGGTTGTTTTTGGGAATTCTTTTGCCCCACGTACTTTATCATAAAATTCAGATGCCGTGATATCTACTTCTTCTTCAAAAAGTTGACCTGAGATATTTACACTTAACGGAATCATATGAATGTTTAAGCGTGCTCGTTCCTCAGCCGAAATATATGCAGTACTATCTGTTACGATTGCTGTCCTCATCCATGTCCACTCTCCTATTCTAAATAGTTTACAATCAATTGCGCCTCAGCGCAATTGTTGTCTGGATTTTGTATTGTGCATGCACAATTTATTCCTTTCAAAATCCGTGACATCCGCCGGAGGCTTTATCTCCATTCAGCTAGCTGAATGAAGATAAAAAGAAATGAATGTGAAATGAATTACGACATAACGTAATCTTGTCTGCACGTCGAATAGGAGGAAGTTGCTTCACTCTTTCATCATTCTAGACAACTGCATTCATTTCACATTCATTTTCTATGTATAGATCTCCTCATATGATTTTCACCCTATTAATCCTTCTTTGAATGAAAAAAGGCTCATCACCATTAAGAGGGGTTGATTTCCTTTCTAATGAAGCAAGTCCAATAAGCAGCTAGGCATGATGCTTTTTGCCATTTCACTACTGCGCTCGCTCTAGGGGCTTGTCTTTGACGCTAATGCCCAGGAAATCGCCCAACCTCAACTTTTAGTGATGAGCCTGAATGAAGAGATCCTCATTTTTATTTGCCAGTACTTGATTTCGTGTCGTCCATATAAAAGACGCTAGTGACCTTCCAGTCCCCATCTTCTTTGACCAATACTGTAACTTGTTGTCCTGCACTTTCATGCTTCACATTTGTTTTAGTTTGTACTAAATGCAATGTTATATTGGAATGGACCTGTGCTTCATCTTCGTTATATTTTATGATTGTCGTATCTTTAGCATCTCGTTTAACGTCTGACTCTTTAAATACTTCTGTCGTGAATTCTTTTTCTTCATCATAGTCGAAACCTTTCGGATCCTTCGAGAGCGTTTGCATATAACGATCAATATCTTTTGAATTAAAAGCTTCAATATATTCATTAAAGGCTAGTAAGATTGCTTTTCCTTCATCAGCAGGGACATTTTCTGCCTTCGTTATTTGCCCACCATTCATTTCAAATCCTATGGTTCCATCATCAATGATTTTTTGTTGTTCTTCTGCATTCATTTCATCTTTTTTATTACCACAGGCAGTTAACATTAATAAAGTAAGAACTGCTAGAAAACTTTTCTTTAACATCAAAAAACCTCCCGCGCATATTGTAGCATATAAATCCCGTTGTAGGAATTTTGTTGTGTTTTTTCTACATTTAGGTGCTACATCTTCCTTATGACGCCTACGCTTATAAAATGTTGCACGATCTCTATGTATAAATTGTTACATTTTTCGACAATTCGTACCTATAAAAAAAACTGCTTTAAAAACTACTAAAAAATATAGTAGCCTTTAAAAACAGCTATCAATTACGCCTCGGCATAATTGCGTCCGGAATCGGTTTTGTGCTAGTGCAAAGAACTCTTTTCCGATTCCGTGACATCCGCCGGAGGCTCTAACTTCTTTCAGTTCTCCTGAAAGAAATAAAATACAATATATGCTATTAGCGTACTTCAACCCAACCATTTTTGATGGCTGTAACAACAGCTTGTGTACGGTCGTTTACATTCATTTTTTGTAAAATGCTTGAAACGTGGTTTTTAACTGTTTTTTCAGAAATGAATAGCGTCTCACCAATTGTACGGTTCGATTGCCCATCTGTTAATAATTGTAATACTTCACATTCACGCTTTGTTAACAAATGGAATGGGCGACGAATTTCTGTTTGATGGAAGTTACCTTTATTTTCATGCTCAGAAAGACGACGGAATTCCGCTACTAAATTTTTAGTTACTTTCGGATGTAAATAAGATCCACCATTGGCAACTACTTTAATAGCTTCAACAATTTCGTCCGCATCCATTTCTTTCAGCATATAGCCTAGTGAGCCAGATTTTAGTGCGTGTGTTACGTATGTTTCATCATCATGGATGGAAAGCATAATAACCTTTGCATCTGGGTACTCATTAATTAAATCTGCTGTTGCCTCTACGCCGTTTTTCCCCGGCATATTAATATCCATCAGTACAACATCAGGTTGATTTTCAGCATATAAAGATACTACATCCGTACCATCATCACCTTCTGCTACCACATCAAACGTATCTTCAAAATCTAAAATACGCTTTACTCCTTCGCGGAATAGCTGGTGATCGTCTACAATAATAATCTTCGTCATTTGTCTTTACCCCCTAAATTTCCTCAAACAATCGTTTTACTCTACTTCTAACGGAATTTTAAATAAAACCGTCGTACCTCGATTTATCTCACTTGTAATTGAGATTGTCCCATCCAAAATTTCAATACGTTCTTTCATACCTAAAATCCCAAAGGAATGGTCTTTAACTTTCTGTGAATCGAAACCTATGCCATCGTCCTTTACAACGATATTTACGGCATCTTTCAACCACTCTAGCCTCACCCAAATGTCCTTACATTTTCCGTGTTTCATGGCATTCGTTACACATTCCTGCACTAAGCGGAAAATAGATACTTCATAGTTTGATGGTATACGCTTTTCGGTGCTTCTTGATTGGAAATGAACCTCAACACCCGGATTATATTCAGTCACTGTTGATAAGTACTTTTTTAATGTCGGAACAATTCCCAAATCATCAAGTGCCATTGGTCTTAAATCATAGATGATACGTCGCACCTCTGATAATGCATTACGCACCGTTTTTTTTAAATCAGCAATTTCTGCCAAAGCATTTTCAATGCCCTTTTCACGATACGTTCTGTCTATTAAATCAGTGCGCATTAATACATTTGCGAGCATCTGAGCAGGTCCATCATGGATTTCCCTAGATAGACGTTTACGTTCCTCTTCCTGCGCCGCAATGATACGTATACCAAAATCTTGTTTCATTTTTGCTTGTTCAAGTGCTAAACCAACATTTTTTAAATCTGAAGTTAAGTAATTCAAAACGACATTTACTTGATTGACAATCTGATCTGCACGTTCAATCGTATCGAGTAATGCTTTTAATCTTCTCTCCAAATCATCTCTTTTATCACGTAGTTGCTTTTCTTGTGTTCTAATAACGGAGAGTTTCACTTGAAAATCCTGTGCAGTTTCATATGCTTCTCTAACTTGTTCTTCGGTATAATTATCAAAAGCTTTACTCACTAACACAAGTCTTTGCTTGGCAAGCTGTGTGCTTTTTTCTAAAGCATCGCCTTCATCAATAACAATTGAAACTTGTTTTCGAACAATTTCTAGCTCATTTTGCATATCTTCGAAACTTCTACGGCTTTGTTCACTTATAATAAAGATATCGTCCTTTGAGCTCATGATTGTTTCTAACATTCGATTAAATATGTCATCAAGCGACTTTAAATCGAAGGTATCATTTGAAAACATAGTATACTCCCCAGTCTAATGTCTTATGATTACTTACCATTTCAATAGACCAATTACATAGTCTATACCCATTATATCATCCCGCTGTTAAAATTTAATGCTTTTTCTTTATGAAAATTATAGAATAGAAGTCAAATAGAACTCTACCTAAAAGGAGATTGGTTCGGATGAGAGAAAACTATTTAACAGTAAAAGGATACGGCGAAAGCGAAATTGTTATTTCTAAATCTCGCTTTCTTACTTATATAGAACGCGCAGAAACGGAAGAGGATGCAATGTCTTTTATTGAACGTATAAAAAAAATGCATCATAATGCGACACACAATTGTTCCGCCTATATGATTGGTGAGCATGATCATATTCAAAAAGCAAATGATGATGGGGAACCTAGTGGCACAGCTGGCGTCCCTATGTTAGAAGTCCTAAAAAAACAAGGATTAAAAGATACGGTCGTTGTCGTCACACGCTACTTTGGTGGCATTAAACTTGGCGGTGGCGGTCTCATTCGTGCTTACGGAAAAGCGACAACAGAAGGTTTACTCGCTGCCCAGGTTGTCGAACGCAAGCTTCATCACATTATGAAAATTACCGTTGATTACACATGGCTTGGCAAAGTGGAAAATGAAATTCGAGGTTCTTCGTATACTTTAGAGGAAATTCGCTATTTGGAAGGCGTCGACATTTTTGTATCCGTGTTAAAAGAGGAGGAAGAACAGTTCCGAAACTGGGTAACAGAAATGACAAACGGACAAGCAAACATTACGTTTGAGAATGTTCAATTTATTGAATTTATTGTAGATAAATAGTTTTAATTGCCGAAACTATTTATGCATAGTATAATTTTAACGTTAAGCTATTTTATCAACTGCCTATTTATTACTTGTATTTGCATAAATTTTAGTTTAATCGTATTATAATCCCCATAACTTAGAGGAGAATATAAATGAAAAATAAAAAGTACAAAAAGAGGTCTTCTAAAGCTTCCTTAATTATAAAAGTTTCCTTACTTCTCGTTGCTAGTTTGGCCATTTGTGTTACTGCTTATGGTGTTTACCTTACTAAACAAGTGAAACACGCAGCTGACTCAGCACACGAAAAATTAGAAGGCCGCGAAGTTTCAGCACTTCGCGAAAGTAAAGTAGAGCCGATAAAGGATAATGTATCTATCTTATTTGTCGGTGTGGACGATAGTGATAATCGTGGGCAAGGTTCTGATCACTCACGTTCCGATGCACTAGTATTAGCGACATTAAATAACAAAACGCATACAATTAAAATGCTAAGCATTCCTCGTGATTCATATGTTTATATTCCTAAAGTAGAATATAAAGATAAAATTACCCATGCACATGCTATGGGTGGTACACTGACAACAATCAAGACAGTTGAAGAATTATTAGATATTCCAATTGACTATTATGTACGTATGAACTTCAATGCTTTCATTGACGTAGTTGATGCATTAGGTGGCATCGAAGCTGAAGTACCTTATGCTTTACACGAGTTAGACGAATTCGATAAATTTACAATCAACCTGGAGCCAGGTATGCAGCATTTAAACGGTAGTGAAGCACTTGCACTCGCAAGAACGCGTAAACAAGATAGCGATATTGAGCGTGGTAAACGTCAACAAGAAATTCTATCAGCTATCATCAATAAAGTTTCTTCTGTTGGTTCTATCTCAAAATACGATGATGTCATTAATGCACTTGGTAATAACATGAAGACGGATATGACATTTGATGAAATGAAATCCTTCTTATCTTATTTAACAAAAGGTGTACCACGCATTGACACTTTAAATTTAGAAGGCACTGATGATATGTCTACTGGTGTATATTATTACCAATTAGATCCAGCATCAGTTAATGAAGTAAAAGAAACTTTGCAAAACCACCTTGGCTTAGATGAAAATTCATCAAGCCTCACAAATAACGACACTGACAGTGATTCAAGTGAAGAAACTTCGGTAAATTAATTAGCTTAATAAAACTTATAGCCTTTCCACTTAAATTTGTGGAAAGGTTTTTTTATGGAATCCTATTGAGTATTGCTTTCGCCATATATCCAATCGACATTCTCTTCATCCCCTTTGCTGGTCCTATCCGTCACTTCGTTTCTCAGGCACATGCGTAGCTTCTCAACGCGCTCTGGTGACTGCACCTCTTAATGGCTCCTTCGCACAGCATTCGGATGAAGGTGCTTGTAATTGTGTTCTTTCTAGAATCAAAAAGGCTGCAGGGGTTAGGCTAATTAATTATCCATGTATTATTACTATTTTACGGATGTTCACTTCCCTTTCGCGGGTATCTCTTCCTTGCCCGGGATATCCGCTTCTCTTCCGCGGGTATTCACCTCTCTTCCGCGGGTATTCACCTTCCTTCCGCGGGTATCTCTTCCTTACCCGGGGTCCGCTTCTCTTTCGCGGGGATTCACTTTCCTTCCGCGGGTATTTGCATTCCTTTCGCGGGTATTCACCTCTCTTCCGCGGGTATTTACCTTCCTTCCGCGGGTATCTCTTCCTCGCGCGGGTATTCACCTCTCTTCCGCGGGTATTCGCCTCTCTCCCGCGGGTATTCACTTCCCTTTCGCGGGTATTCATCTTCCTTTCGCGGGTATTCACTTCCCTTTCGCGGGTATCTCTTCCTTGCCCGGGGTCCGCTTCTCTTTCGCGGGGATTCACTTTCCTTCCGCGGGTATTCGCCTTCCTTTCGCGGGTATTCACCTAAAATCGTGCAAAAAGAGTCGACAAAAAAAGCAATCACACAAAATGTATGATTGCTTTCAATTTATTATTTATTAAATATCCGCACAAAATTCAATAATGGTTTATAGTTTTTACCCGCGAGTCCAATGACTTCAACCAAAATTTCAATTGCGGTTAAAATAACTGCTACGAGTAAAATCGCACCCCATACTTTTGCCATAGAGAAAATAACTGCGGCCAAACCAAACATTATTGCAATCCCGTAAATAATGAGCACTGTTTGTCGATGTGTAAAGCCCATATCTAGTAAACGGTGATGTAAATGTGATTTATCAGGATCAGACCATTTTTTCTTCATGCGTACACGACGAACAATCGCAAAGAATGTATCAGAAATCGGCACACCTAGGATGATAACTGGGATAATTAATGAAACGACTGTAACATTTTTAAATCCAAGCAATGCGAGCACCGATATCATGAAGCCAAGGAATAAGGCTCCTGTATCTCCCATGAAGATTTTCGCTGGGTGGAAATTGTAAAATAAAAATCCGAAAGTTGCTGCTGCTAAAATGGCTGCGATTGCTAACACGAACATATTGTGCATAATAATTGCCATGACAGCTAAAGTAATAAGGGCAATCGTTGAAACGCCTGCCGCTAGACCATCTAAGCCATCAATTAAATTAATAGCATTGGTAATACCAACAATCCAAATAATTGTTAAAGGAATACTTAGCAATCCAAAGTTTAATTCACCTACAAATGGCAGGGTAATCATATCAATTTGAATGCCACCTACAAAGATAACGATAAGTGCCGCAATAAGCTGGCCAACTAATTTAGCCTTTGCGGAAATTTCACGCATATCATCTACTACACCGGTTGCTACGATAATGCAAGCACCAATAATAATTGCAAGTAAAAAGTTACTACCATTTTCATTGATTATCAAAATCGGCTGAAATATAGCTACAGCTATTAAAAAAGAAAGGAAGATCGCCAATCCCCCGAGTCTTGGCATAATTCGTGCATGTACTTTTCGGTAGTTTGGTGCGTCGACAGCACCTATTTTGAACGCTAATCGTTTAACTAGTGGAGTTAACAATATTGAAGCAACAAATGCTGCTATTATAGACACGTAGAGCATGTCTCTCCTCCTCAAAAAATAATCTACATTAAATCCAAATTGATTATAGCACGAACCGGCGCCGAAATATACTTTTTCTATTTATTTTCCACCATTTCACAAATATTTTCCATCTTTTTCAGATTGGAAGAATGCTGTATGCCAAATGTAGTCACCATACGTAAAATTTGATAGAATAATGTAGTGTCTAGCAGTTAGACAACATTAAAGGAGCGTATATTTCATGTTCTCAATTTTCAAAAGTAATAAAGAGCAAACGAGTGCTCGTCAATTAAAACGCTACTATAAAATAGTAGAACAAATTAATAGTCTCGAAGAAAAATATGTTAATAAGTCAGATGCAGAATTAAGAGAAATGACTTTTATTTTCAAAGATCGCTTACAACAAGATGAGCCTATTGCATCCATCATCCCAGATGCATTTGCGGTCGTACGCGAAGCCTCAAAACGTGTATTAGGAATGCGTCATTTTGATGTACAGCTTATTGGTGGTCTTGTTTTAACTGAAGGCAATATCGCTGAAATGCCTACAGGTGAAGGTAAAACGCTAGTTGCTTCCCTTCCCTCTTATGTACGTGCATTAGAAGGCAAAGGTGTTCATGTTATTACCGTCAATGATTACTTAGCGAAACGTGACTTTGAGCTAGTTGGACAGATTCACCGTTTCCTTGGCTTAACAGTTGGTTTAAATTTACCAATGATGGAAGCAGACGAGAAAAAGGAAGCCTATAATGCAGATATTACATATGGTGTTGGGACTGAATTCGGTTTCGATTACTTGCGTGATAATATGGCATATAGCTTAGCTGATAAAGTACAGCGTCCTTATCACTTCGCCATTATTGATGAAGTAGATAGTGTCCTGATCGATGAGGCAAAAACACCTCTGATTATCGCTGGTAAAATGCCATCTAACGATGAATTACATCGCATCGCATCTATGTTAGCAAAACGCTTCAAAGTAGATGAAGATTATGATTTTGATGATGAAACAAAAGCTACTTCCCTAACAGATAAAGGTATTGAAAAAGTTGAGGCCGCATTCAATATAGATAATCTGTATGACTTAGAGCACCAATCTCTTTTCCATTATGTTATCCAAGCCGTTCGTGCTCATGTCATGTTTGAACGTGATGTTGATTACATCGTCAAGGATGACAAAATCGAGCTTGTTGATATGTTCACAGGTCGTATTTTAGAAGGTCGTTCACTATCGAATGGCTTACATCAAGCGATTGAAGCAAAAGAAAATGTAACGATTACCGATGAAAATAAAGCACAGGCACAAATTACAATTCAGAACTATTTCCGTATGTATCCGAAGCTTTCAGGGATGACAGGTACTGCGAAAACACAGGAAAAAGAAATTCGAGAAGTGTACGGCATGGAAGTTATTCAAATTCCAACCAATCGTCCACGTCAACGTGTCGATCAGCCTGATATTATTTTCAGCAAGCAAGAAGATAAATATAAGTATGTAGCCGCTGAAGCTAAACGCCGTCACGAAAAGGGACAACCTGTCTTAATAGGAACAACGTCCATACTGCAATCTGAAACAGTTGCCGATAGCTTGAAAAAAGAAGGTTTAAAATTCCAATTGCTAAACGCTAAAACAGTTGAGCAAGAAGTTGAACTAATTTCTCAAGCAGGACAAAAAGGGCGTGTTACAGTAGCTACCAATATGGCTGGTCGTGGTACAGATATCGTGTTAGGCGAAGAAGTTCATGCTCTTGGAGGTCTATATGTTATCGGTACCGAAAAGCATGAAAGCCGCCGTGTAGATAATCAGCTACGTGGTCGTTCAGGTCGTCAAGGCGACGTAGGTGAAAGTCGCTTCATTCTCTCTATTGAAGATGATATGTTCCGTCGCTACGCAAAAGAAGAAGTTGAAAAATTCTCTGCAAAAATGGTTGTCAACGAACAAGGCATTATTCAAAATAAAGATGCTCAAGAACTCATTAACCGTACACAACGAATTGTTGAAGGTTCCCAATACGGTATGCGTGAATACAACTTAAAGTTAGATGATGTTATCAATGACCAACGTACAGTTATTTATGGCCTACGCAACAAAATTTTAGCTGAAAATGACTTGATGGGCGAGCTAAAAAAAATGCTTCGTGAAACGGTTGAATTTGCTGTTCTTGACGCTGCACCAGAAGAAGTAAATTCTGTTGAATGGAATTATGATCAAATGGAGAGTTCACTCAACTCACTTTTCATTACACCTGTCACAATTGACCGAGAAGTGGGTAGAGTAAAACAAATTTTAGCTGACATTCAACCTTCTGAACAAGAACTGCTCAATCATATTGAGAAATTCGCTGAAAATGAACAAGTACTAGAAGTTCTGCCACAAATCATGCTTAGTTTCATCGATAGTGGCTGGGTGAAACACTTGGAAGTAATGGCTCATTTAAAAGAAGGTATTGGCTTACGTCATTACCAGCAAGAAGATCCAATGCGAATTTACCAACGCGAGGGGCTTGAGTTATTCGGTAAGAATTTCCAAGAACTACGTCGTTCTATTATTATAGAAATTACCGGCTTCATGAAAACAATTGACGCACAACAGGAGGTACAATAATGGGCTTATTCTCATTCTTTAAAAAATCAGACAAAATCGTTCAAGAAAACACAATTGACTCAAAAGACTTACTAGGAAAAGCTTCTACGAATACAGGCGATAATCGCGATGTTGAAACAAAGCTTTCATTCCATCCAGATTGGGATGTACCACAGGAGCAAAAATACATTTTCAACTTCCTAGCAAACGAACTAGAACCATTAAAACCAAATCAATTATCTCTTTCTTCTATTAGTATTGAAGAAAACAAACGCAAATGGCATGTTCGCGCATTTTTCCGCTCATCTTTACCACAAGCAATCGAGCTAGGAGAAATCGAGCTTTTCATCATGGATAAAAATGACGAGCTAGTAGCATCTAAAAAATTCGATTTCAAAGCCCTTGGTACAATTCCAGCAGAAAGCGCTCGCCCATGGGTATTTGAATTCGATAAATCTGCAATTAAAGTAGACGAAATCCCTGAAGATGGCTGGAAAATCGCCTTCAACCTTGTGTCCCTTCGCGGCCACCAATTAGAACTTGACCCATCATGGGAAAAACAATTACCAGCAGCTCAAAAAGAAGAGCTAGCTAAAATCGTCGAGACTTTACCAAAACTAGGTGAAACTGAAGTAAACTTCACCGGCTTACAAGCAAAACTAGCTGACAACGGCAACCTAAATGTATCGATTTTCATCCGTAACGGACACAATAAAGCTATTAATCTAGAACAATTACCACTAGAAATTATAGATGCAACAGGCAAACAAATTGCTAACGGTTCATTCAACATGGACCCAGTATTAACTGTACAACCAAACTCAACGAAACCTTGGACATTCGTCTTCCCTGCAGAACTTGTTGACGCAAAAGACGCCGACCTATCTCGTTGGACAGCACGCGTAACACAATAATCTATCGAAATCCCTTCTTTTTTTAAAAAAGAAGGGATTTTTTTGATCTGCCTTGTGCGGGTGTTTCTGCTTCGTGTGGGTGTTCGCTCGTTTCACGGGTATTTACCTTTCTTCCGCGGGTATCTCTTCTTCGCGCGGGATTCACTTCTCTTCCGCGGGGATTCGCCTTCCTTCCGCGGGTATTCCCCTTCCTTCCGCGGGTATTTCTTCTTCACACGGGGATTCACTTCTCTTTCGCGGGTATCTCTTCTTCGCTCGGGGATCCGCTTCCCTTCCGCGGGTATTCACTTCTCTTCCGCGGGTATTTGCCTCTCTTCCGCGGGTATTCCCCTTCCTTCCGCGGGTATTCGCCTCTCTTCCGCGGGGATCCGCTTTCCTTCCGCGGGTATTCGCCTCCCTTCCGCGGGTATTTCTTCTTCACACGGGGATTCACTTCTCTTTCGCGGGTATCTCTTCTTCGCTCGGGGATCCGCTTCCCTTCCGCGGGTATT
>NZ_JBHURE010000019.1:0-95782 GCF_042674095.1 Lysinibacillus sp. NPDC056959
TACCTAGCCTTCTATGAGATTCGTGTTCCTCGGACCGGTGTTTTGCCTCCAGCTTCCTTCAGATTCCGCGTCGCCACGGACACCCTTGCTCTTGGTTAACCTCTACTTCTGTCTTCGGGGTTCGGGACTTACACCCTATAGTTCATACGCATGCCGGGCGCACACACAAAAAAGAGAAATTGCGCTGTGCAATTTCTCTTTTTGCTTGAACTTAAATTAATTATAACTCATCCACGGTGACTTCAAATTATTTTTATTACCATTGCCATTTCCATTACCGTTTCCGTTGCCATTTCCATTTCCATTACCGTTTCCGTTGCCGTTACCATTGCCATTTCCATTGCCGTTGCCGTTGCCATTTCCATTGCCATTGCCATTGCCATTTCCATTACCGTTTCCGTTGCCATTTCCATTGCCATTTCCGTTTCCGTTGCCATTTCCGTTGCCATTTCCATTTCCATTGCCATTTCCGTTGCCATTGCCATTTCCATTGCCATTTCCATTTCCATTGCCATTTCCATTTCCATTGCCATTACCGTTTCCGTTTCCGTTGCCATTTCCATTGCCATTTCCGTTTCCGTTGCCATTTCCGTTTCCGTTGCCATTGCCGTTTCCGTTTCCATTTCCATTACCGTTGTCATTTCCTGGCTTTACAACCAACACATCAAACGTTAGTGTGTTCTCACCATACGTTACCGTAATCGTTGTATTACCTAGACCTTTTCCTTTTACAGCCCCATCTTTTACAGTAGCTATTTGATCATTCGCTACTTCGTAGGTTGCAAGCTTTGTAACATCTTTTTCTGTTGTTTTACCATCAAAAGTAGTTACTTCAGTAATCTTAACTGGAACTTCTTTACCTATTCTAGTTTCAACCTGAGCTTGATCAATTTCTAGTGTTACTATTGGTGTTTCTATAACAGGTTCTTTAACTGTAACATTTAAAGTAACTTCATTATCACCGTATGAAATAGTAATTGTAGTCGTGCCCTCACCTACTGCAGTTACTAATCCATTTACTATTGTTGCAACATTTTTATCTGCAACAACATAAGTAGCTTTTGAAGTTACGTCTTCCTCTGTTGCGTCACCTTCTGCAGGCGTTGACGTTTCTGTTACCGTAAGTTGTGCAGTTTCTCCAGCTGTTAGGTCTAGCTTAGTTGGATTTACAGAAAGTGTTACTACTGGTTCTACTACTTCTTTTTCATATATCTTCGCTTCACCAACATTCCCGGCAGCGTCTTTAATTATTACTGATACAGCATTAGTTTCTGCTGTTACTGGGAATGTGAAGCTACCTTCTTGATTTAATTCAAAAGCAACTGGAGCTTGTACTTCGCCATTTACCGTCGAAACATAGGAAGCTTTTAATTTATCATTTAAATTGTAATCTAAACCGTATAAATATAACTCTTCATTGTAGTCGATATACTTATCTGTTACTTGTCCTGTAGCGACACCTTTAGCTACTGAACCAGTAATTTCTGGTTTAGTCGTTTTCACGATAATTGGTCCAACATAATTGGAAACTGCTCCTGATGCTGCAAGACCGGTGAAGTCAATTGTATACAGACCATCTGGAATCTTTGTGGCAGGTGCTGTTCCCCATGGTTTGTATTGCCCACCAATATTCAGCGTATAAGAGCCTTTTCCTAGCGCAGTACCTGCATGTAGATAACCAATGTAGCCGTCTCCGTATTCTCCACCTTCAGGATTCATAATATCCCAAAGCTCGATATAGTTAGTTGTTACATCTCCAGTTAATGTGAATGAAAGAACAGCTGAGTCTTTCACTCCATCTCCGTTAAAGGATAGGTCTGTTTCTGTAATCTTAAAATCTTTAATTGCAGTTGCTTCCGCACCGCCAAGGTCAGCTGCGAATGGCAATGAAATTTCTGTATCTCCACCGCTGATGTAAATATACCCTAGTATTTCAGAGCCGTTTGGCGCCGTAGCTTGTGAAGCAGTTAATGTAATATTTAAAACTTGCTCACCATCTAGATTAAATGTCGGCTGATCTACTGTAACAGTTGCATCACCAAATGTTTTTGTTACATCAATTGATACGTTATAATTGCCGCCGTTCCCTTTAATATCTTTTACTAAAACTTGTTTCGTTACAGAAATATCTCGGTCTTTAAGTGATTGTGGACCGAAAGTAACTGTACCTTTCAAGTTTTCTGTAACTACACCAGTTCCATCTAAAATTGCGCTATCAAGTGCATAGGCAAGAATTTCCGGATGAGTTGCTGCATAAGGATCTACACGCCCTGCACCTTGTGAAAACACATCGTATTTTGTTTTATCTATAACCTTTGCTGTATTAGAAAGCGCCACTTTTACATCGAACGCGTTCCAATCCGGATTTGCTTGTTTAACTAATGCAGCAATACCTGCAATATGCGGTGTTGCCATAGAAGTCCCTGTTTTACGACCATATGCTTCCCCATAATCTGCATCAGGGAAATCTTTTTTATACATTGGAATCGTTGACATAATGTTTGTTCCAGGTGCACTTACATCTGGTTTAATGTCAAAGTTTGGTGTAGATGGTCCACGTGAACTTGAATCGTTTACATCATCTCCCAGTGTCTTTGTGGAAGCAAATTTACTAAAGCTTACTTTTCCGGCTCCGCCTGCTAATGCAGCGCGAATTGCAGCGCCATCCGTTTGGGACATATCAAATGTTGGCAGGAACTCAAATGAATCACCCAGGAATGTGCCTGAAATATTCGGTGCATTCGTTCCACCAGCAAAGTTATGAATAATTGTTGCGACTGCTCCTTTTGCCTTTGCATTCGCAATTTTATCAACGAATGCGATACTGCCACGAGAAATCAATGCCACTTTACCTTTTACATCAATTCCTTCAAAGTCTTTTACTTCCCCGTTTCCAGGAACTGCAACTAGGTCAAATTCTCCTTGAAGCTGCGTTGCTAAATTTTTCCCGAAAGTCGTTCCCATTAATGGAAGCTGTTTTGTTAAGTTGTAGTTGCCAACTTTAACATTCACTTCCCCGTTGTACATTGTTTCAGGATTTGTTGTGTTACCAACAGCAATTCCTAAACGAGCAGTTGCAGGCGTGCCCATTGTTCCGCGATTTGGACCTTCGTTTCCTGTTGCAACTACTCCGATTGTTCCAGCCATCATTGCATTATTAATAGCAAATGAACCAGCATCCGTTTCAGAGTTAGCTCCCCCGCCAAGTGAAAGGTTGATAACGTCCATTTTTTCTTTTACAGCAGTTTCAATTGCTTTAACAATACCAGATGTAGCTCCACTTCCGTATGCCCCTAGAACTCGGTAAGCATAAAGGTCTACTTTTGGAGCAATTCCTTTAATACCGAATTTGTTAGCTCCGATTGCTGCAATTGTTCCAGCAACATGTGTACCGTGAGAAGTATAGAACGCGCTTCCCTTTTCATTAAATTCAGGTGTCCCGGCTGGACGCTCCGAAGGCGATGTTTCCGATGCATCGTCATCTGCCCTAGGCTTCGTGTATGTTGCTGAATTCGGAATGAAGTTTTTTCCACCTTTATAAACTCCAGCAAACTCAGGGTGATCTACATCAATACCAGTATCTAATACTGCTACTTTTATCCCTTGTCCTTCAAGTCCTTCCTTCCAAAGCTGTTCGATGCCAAGGAAAGAATTACTTGTATTCATTTGAGCTTCTAATTGATCTTCCTTAATAAGTTCCGATGATTTCGTATTATCTTCTGATGCGGAAACAATTGCATCAGGTTCGATTAATGTAATTCCTTCTACTGTAAGCAATTTCGGGAGATCATTTGCTTTCACAGTTGCCGCAAAACCGTTTAAAACAGTATCAAATGTGTACCCTTGAGTCATCTGAACATTTTTAGCAGCTAACTCTTCTTTAACTTCTGCTTGTTGTTCTTTTACATTTGAACGAACTTCATTTGCTTGGGCTTTAGAGAATTCTTCACCTTTGACTTCGCTCATTCCTTGCTCTAGTGCCACAGGCTTTTCAGATAAATGAACGATGACTGCAACTTTTTGATTACCTGATACATTTTGTAAGCTTTCGTGAAGAGTTGGACCATCTTTAGACAAGCTTAGCTGTTCAGCAATAGCCGCCTTTTGTTGAATTATACTTTCACTTTGACCATCCTGCTTGAATGGCTTCGATTCTTCAGCACTAGCACTCGACAATGGAACCAATAGATAAAGCACCATAACGAAAGCTAGAATACTACTTAAGTACTTCGTAAACTTAAACTCTTTCAAATCTCATTTCCCCCTTTTGTTTTAATTGTCACACTTTTCAGTTTAGTGTGATATTTCCAATTTATCACAAAAGTTCCAATGCGAATATCTGAATATTTAAGCATTTTAAAATATCGGTAATTAGTACTAGTTTACCAAAGATAGATTAAGTCTATCTTCTTGGTAATTTAATAAAAAAAGCAGAACTTTGAAACGAGAAACGTTCAGTAATTCATTAATTTTTTCAATTAATCCTATCAAGGCAGCAGTTGTAGGTATAGTCGGTGGTGTAGTTGCTTATAGAAAATTAGGAGAGCAGTAAGAGGAGTGATTGGAGGGGAATCGGAATATGCAGCTCTTTTTTTCTTATGTATAATAGACGGTTACTGGGAGCTTCCGTTATTTAATTTTGAAGCTGAAAAACGCATAACACCGTCCACATTTGCGGACGGTGTAAAATAAAGTCGTTTAATTTTTTGTACAATTGCCGAATAAGTACTCGTAGATGTGACAATAAAGTCATATAAACCAACAAATGCGCCCTTTATTGAATAAGAATTTTCTTCAAATATTTCAGTGAAGGCTTTTTATAAAACGCCATTTACTTATTTGTTTCCGAGTTGCTCCGCCAAACCGATTAGAAGTCCTTCGATTCCACGAATGTAGCAGAGCCGATACGAGTCCTCGTACTGAACCACTTCGCCAACGAGCTGAGCACCATACTTTGTGAGTCTGGATACCATCTCGTCAATGTCTTCAACGGCGAACATGACACGTAAATAGCCGAGGGCGTTTACAGGCGCAGTCCGGTGATCTGATATAGTAGGTGGGCTGAGAAATTGCGAAAGTTCAAGTCGACTGTGGCCATCCGGAGTAACCATCATAGCAATCTCTACACACTGGGAACCCAATCCAGTTACGCGACCAGCCCATTCCCCTTCGACAGTGGCTCGCCCTTCAAGGTTCAAGCCAATCTCCTCGAAAAAAGCGATTGCATTATCAAGAGATTCTACAACGATGCCGACATTGTCCATTCTTAGTAATTTGTTTTCTGCCATAGTCTTATCTCCTTATGTGTAAAAATTTATTATCTGATCTTCTATTAAAAAGTTACAAATTCCTTCCAAACAAAAAACACCTTGTCACAGTATATTTGATCAATCTTTTTTCGAAATGGAGTGTTTTTGCGTTTGCTGATAAATAAAGGTTGAAGGAAAAAGTCTTTATTCTAAAGCTACACGTATATGATTAGCTAACAACTTTTCCACCTGGGATTTAAGAGCTTGATTCGCATAACGAAGTACTACATCATTACCTGCAGTGGCAATTTGCACGTCACTAAAGTATTCATCTACTGGTTGCCAACCTACTACTCGTATACGTTGCTGTGCAAGTTCTCGTTTTAGGCTAAAATATTCTTGTCTTAGATCCTTTAGCAATGAATCCATCATTGGAAGAAATACCGTTTTCATTTTAAACTGCTCTAATTTACAATAGTCAACCTGCAATGATTTAACGGCTAGCTCTAACAAAAGATACTTATGAAGTAACTGTCTTTCGTCGGCTTTAATCATAATAATCAGCATCCAGTTGGGCTGATTGAATACTTTGGATTGGAATACTTTTCGTTTTAAATAGTGTTTCAAGTATGAGTTCATTAGTATTCATCGATTTAATTTTTCCCGTCCATTGTGTGATTTTGTAGTCCTTCCACACTTCTAATTTTATGTCCAATTGCTGATTAAAAGCTTGATCAATTGTTTTCTGTAGCTCTTCCAGCTTCCATTCAGTCAATTCTCTTGGCTGTTCTGTGCACTCTTGTTTGTACTCTCTAAGAAGCTCCAAATGCTCCGGCAACATCATCGATGCCCATTTAATATTACCTCTGTCTTGTATCATTAATAAATCACTCCTATGCCAAATGACCACCAACTAGGCGATCTCGATTAATAGCTGTACCAGCTTTTGTGAAAGAAACTGCTCTTAATATGGATGTTGCTCCAAACCGATTGCGTATGGCATCCATAGTAGGTCCTATAATTTGACGCTGTGGTTTGCGTTCGTCAAATAAATCTAATTGGATACTATGCTCTCTTTCGAGGTTCGTTATTCGGACAGATAATTGACGAGCTGGCTCCCCTGCAAAGTATTCATCCAGTAATTCAAGACAAGTTTTATACATCACAAGAGTTTCACTTGTTGGCACTGCAATTGTTTTAGACCGATGGAATCCTTTGGTCATGGCGTTTCGACTATAAGAAAGACCAATACTAATTGTACGACCCACATACCCTGCATCCCGCGTTCGCTTCATTACGTCCTCACACATTTCAAGGAGCACTACAGAGATTTCTTTTCGTGTATGGTAATCCCTCATCAGCATTTGTCCCTTCCCAAAACTTAAAGCTCCGTTTGTTATTAACGGCTCCCCTAATTTGGATAAATCTATTCCCCATGCATGGTGATAGAGTTGATTGCCCATTACACCAAATCGCTTTTCTAATTCTTTTAGATCTGTATTAGCCAAACCACCAACTGTTTGTATTCCCATAGCATTTAGATTTGCTTCCATTCGTTTTCCTATGCCCCACATTTCCGATAGAGGTCGTACAGGCCATAATTTCTTTGGAATATCCTCATAAGTCCATCTAACAAAGCCTGTTTTCTTTGCTTCAAGGTCTAAAGCTAATTTGGCTATTAACATATTTGGTCCCATACCTACTGCACTAGGTATATTAAATTGGTCAAGAATAGCCTTTTGTATTTCCTTAGCCGTTTCTTCTGGTGAACCCCAAAGCTTTTCAGTGCCGGTTAAATCAACAAAACTTTCGTCTACACTATACACATGTATAGCATCAACCGGGACGTAATTAGAGATTAGCTTTGTAATCGTCATCGACATTTGAATAAAGAAACTCATTTTAGGCTCAAACAATCTAATGTCAGGATGTTTAGGTATTTCATAACGACGACTACCAGTTTTGATACTAAATTTTTCTTTCATTAAGGGGGATGCAGCAAGCACTACGCTACCTGGCTGGTCAAAATTTGCTACTACTGCAACTGGAGTTTTTAAAATATCTAGCCCATGTAACATCGCTACGATACTGGCGTAAAAGCATTTCATATCGATACACATAATAGGTCTATTGGGCATACTCTCATAATTCATACAACTTCACGTCCCCTACTAACAAAAGGAATAACGGCTAGAACGTTACTAATCAAAAAAGTACGTTTTGCATGTCTTGTAAAACAAAATGCTTGAAATGAATCACCAACAATTTTAATGACTTTTACACGCCTTTTTGTTATGGAACCATCTTTTGCTACATACATCATGTTCACTAATTGTTTGCGCTGCATAGCTTTAATCAGTTGTTCTCTCAACGTAGTTTCCTCCCATTACCTCTCGCAATTTTTTAATTGGCTAATCACTATATCTTGACTTTCAATTTCTACCGATATGCCTACTAGTAAAGGATTAACTTCCATAAATTGAATCGCACCTGGACTTTTAAACCTTTTATATCCAATTTGAACTAAAATATCTCCTACTACAGTTATTTATTATTGGCCAATGATTTTCCCCTTTACTTATCATACGTAAGAACACTTGTTTGTATACATATTAGAACAAACGTTTGCTTTTTGGCAAGGTTAAATTTTTGGAAATAAAAAATCACAATGTAACTTTTGATAAAAGAGGTGAGTGGATTGAAAGTAAAAAGGTTATTCAATGGTTTGATAGTGATGCCGAAGAAGTTTTAACATTAAATACTAATGCTGATATTTTTCAGTATGATGGAATTATCTACAAAACGGCTACCTTCAGACGCGAAATCCCATTTTATTCACTGCACAAATCTTTCATATGTATAGGAAATATAGATAGGCTGAGAGAAAAAAGAAATAGTCAATCTTCCTGTTTGCCAAGGTTATTGTCCTAGCACCCTTCTTTAAATATCTGAATTTTCAAAACACCAATCAATTGATTTAAAATATAATTTAGGCGTAGGATAAATATAAAGAAAGTCTGAAAAGTAGATGCTATTCCATCCCCCTCACAGACTTTCTATTATCAATTGTAAAAATTCAATTTTTCATTGCCTGAAACAGTTTTTGCGCATAGCTATCCGTGAATGTAAAGCCATCTTTCCCTTTACAACACTCATCAACAATCTCGCCAGATTTCATCACATAAACGCGTTGACATAAATATGAAACAGCCTTTAAATCATGTGAGATAAATAAAATAGCCATGCTGTGCTCTTTATTCAATGAAATTAATAAATCAATAATCTCACGTTGAATCAAACGGTCTAAGCTTGAAACGATTTCATCACATATTAACAATTTGGGCTGAATTAGAATGGCTCTTAATAAATTTACCCTTTGCCTTTCACCACCACTTAGCTCATGTGGAAAGGAATTTAATATATTTGTTGATAGCTTGACCTTTTCGAGCATTGTTTGCCAATAACAATCTGACTTTTGTTGCTGTAATGGCTCCGTTAAAATTTCTCTGACCGTCCAAACTGGATTGAAAGCGGCAGTCGCGTTTTGAAAGATGATTTGGCAGTTTTCATATAAAGATAGACGATTTTTCTTTGTAATATAGGTTTCATTAAAGCGAATTTGGGCTTGCTCTGCCTGCTCTAGCTGCATGATGATTTTAGCCAACGTACTTTTTCCACTGCCACTTTCACCAACAAGCCCAACGATTTCTCCATGTCCAACGTTTATATTTATATGATGTAGTACTTGCTGCCCTGTGTAGCTTTTACTAATATTTTCAACGTGAAGCAACAAAACCACTCCTTCTAAAAATGATTCGCGACAAGTCGCTTTGTATACGAATGTTTTGGCGCCTCAAAAATTTCCGACGCTTGTCCAGTTTCAACAACCTCGCCGCTTTTCATTACCACAATGGAATGAGCAGTCGAAACGGCCATTTCTAAATCGTGCGTAACCAATAATATCGTCGTTCCAAGTCGGTTATTGAGGTTTTTCAATAGTTTAATAAACTCTTGTTGATGAAGCATATCTAGCGCCGAGGTTGGTTCATCAGCTATTAGTAATGCAGGCTCATTGTAAAATGCACAAGCTAGCATACACCTTTGAAGCATGCCTCCTGAAAGCTCAAAGGGATAGCGTTGTAAAATATCTTCGCTTAAATCTAGGTCCTTAAAGATCAAAGACATTTTTGAAAGAAACAGCTCTTCCTTATGACCTAAGCGTTGTCCGCTAAACATATATAATTGCTTCCTCATTTTTGTCGTTGGTGAAAAGCTGTTTGCTGCGTCCTGAAAAATTGTGAAGAAATTCGTTTTCCCTACCGTCGACCTTTCCTTTGACGACATTGCTAGGACATTGCTGTCATGCCAGAATATCTCTCCTTGAATGTCCGCCTGAGCAGGTAATATACCTAGAATTGCGGATATTGTAGTACTTTTACCGCTACCACTTTCACCAATAACAGCTGTAATTTTATGTTCTGGGACAGTGAAGGAAATATGTTGGATTAAATTCTTATTATTAATGCTAACAGAAACGTTTTTTAGTTTAAGCATGTGAACGCTCTCCTCCTTGCTTGAAAGCCCCACCAATCATTTGTACGCATAAAATCGTCACAAATATTAAAATGCCTGGGAAAAGCCCTATCCACCATGCACCAATCAGTAAATCATTTTGAGCAGAATTCAACATGGTTCCCCAAGAAGGTGTTGTGGGTGGTACGCCAATTCCTAAAAAGCTCAATGAAACTTCTGTAAAAATAGCCCCAGCAAAATTAAACAATGTCACGATAAAAATTGCTGGGTAGATAGTACGCAATAAATGCCCAACAAAAATCTTCCATATAGGTGTGCGGAACATGATTGCCATCTGTACAAACTCTGCTTCCTTCAGACGGATAAATTCAGAGCGCACAATACGTGCCGTAACAAACCACCCTGTTGCCCCCATTATGAGCGCCATACTCCAGACATTGCCTTGCAATATCGCTTGGAAGGCAAGAACGATAACTAACGAAGGAATTGTTAACAAGGCTTCAAGAATTCGCATCATGACTGCATCTATAGCGCCGCCAAAATAACCGCTTATACCACCATATAGTATGCCAATTAAGCTGGAAATCACTACTGAAACAACCGCAATTAAAAGTGTTACCTGTCCACCAACAAGTAAACGTGAAAGTACATCCCTGCCCAGCTGATCTGTTCCAAGTATATGTGTCGGAGTAGGAGCTTCATAAGTATGATTCATATCCATTGCATTTGGCTCATAGGGTGCAAGGAATGAAGAAAAAATAGTGACAGTGAAAATAATGCACAGTATCACAAGCCAAAAAATTGATATTTTCCGTTGTTTTCTCATTGCCAAGCTCCTCTTTTCAGCTTAGGATTTAAAACAATCATGATGATATCGATTACAAATAGGCACAAAATAACGACCACCCCAATAATAAGGATGCCTCCCATTAAAAGTGGAAAGTCTTTAACCATGACCGATTTCACTAGAAGCTGCCCTAAGCCTGACCAACCAAATAATGATTCTACAACAATGGAGCCACCAAAGAATGATGGAATCGTAACCCCTACGTAATTGAGATATGGGATAATGGAATTCCGTAAAATAGCACTACGTATTTCTCGATGTGCCACACCATTTGCACGAGCAACCTGTACATAGTAACTTGAGTTTTCAACCTTCACACAATCCTGTAAAAAGCGTGCGAATATCCCTACATGTGAAACAACAAGTACAATAACTGGCAGGACGAGATGGCGCATTCTATCTATTAATCCTCCATCACCACGTATATCGTTCATTCCTGATGACGGGAGCCAGCCAAGCTGTACGGAAAATACAATGATTAATACAATACCTATCCAAAATGGTGGCACAGCTGAGCTAGCCACACTAAAAACGGATAATCCACGATCTAGTAGCGTACCCTCATTTAAGCCTGCATGAAGTCCTAACCAAATAGAGGTAAGCGCTACAATAAACAAGGTGATACCCATTAGCTGTAAGGTGTTAGGTAATCGCTCTAGTAAAATCGTCAAAACCGGTCTTCCTTCTTTTGCGGAATATCCTAAATTGCCTTGAGCAGCTTCATGAAGCCATGTTCCGTATTGATAGAAGATGGGTTTATCTAAGCCAAAAGCTTTTTCAATGCGCTCTTGCTCGGCTGCAGTTAATGTTTGTGCATTGCCTCCATAATAAGCTACTGCTGGATTGCCAGGAGCGGCTTGTAGTATAAAAAAAGAGAGGAAGCTCACGATAATGAGGACAAGTGTCCCCATTATCAATCGCTTCCCAAGCCACTTAGCGATCATTCCATTTCCACTCCTCAACATTCCATAAGAAGCCCGCTCCGTGGTGACCCAAAATACGTTCTTTTACACCACTAATATTTTTATTAATGCCATAAACCGCATCTACATAGGCAAAATAAGCAAACGGTGGATCCTCTGCTAGCACTTTTTGTAATGCCATATAAACTTCCTTACGTTTGTTAGGATTAACCGTTGAACGCCCTTCCCCTAACAACTTATCGACATTTGCGTTAGCATAGCTTCCGTAATTGTAGCCAGCACTCGTTAAGCTAGACTCACCTGAATGGAATAGGCTATAGGTATGGTGGTCTGCATCATAAGGACTTCCCCAGCCAACCATAAACGCTTCTGTATCTTCAATGACAATATTACTCCAATCTAAGGCGGCCACTTCCACATCTGCGCCAATCACTTTATAACCCTCGGCTACATAGTTTGCCATATTTACACGTACTGTATCTGTAGCAGGGGCAGTAATGGTAAAACTAAGTTTTTTGCCATCTTTATAGCGGAAGCCGTCATCCTTTAGCATCCAGTCGGATTGCTCAAGTAACTGCTTAGCTTTATCTAAATCGTATTCATAGTGCTCAATGCTGTCGTTGACATAAGCGTGTTTCTGTAGTGGCGAATATGCTTCTGTACCAAAGCCATGTAAGATACCTTTTACAATTCCTTCACGATCTACCGCAAAGCTCATTGCTTTACGTACATTCACATCCTGCCAAAGATTAAATTTCATATTAAATAAAATGCCACGGTAATCCGCTGATTCAACCTCGTACATTTTTAAATGCTCTACTTTAGAAAGTTCATCCACTTGATTAGGGTCAAGTAACGCAATATCAACCTCCCCAGACTTTAACTGTAATGCACGAACATTGCTGTCTGGAATAAACTTAAAGATGACCTTTTCAATAGAAGCTTTTGTACCAAAAAATGTTGGGAATGCTTTCAGTGTTAAACTCGTGCCACGATCCCATTTAGCAAACATATATGGACCAGCACCAATAGGCTCTTGGTTAAACGTAGTTGTTCGCATGTCCTGCCCCTCAAACGCATGCTTCGGCAAAATCGGTACTGTCAGCTTATCGAGCATTGGCGTAAAAGGTTCATCTAAAATGAGTTTCATAGTCGAGTTATTCACTTTTTTCATTGCTTTTACATGAATAAAATCAGACTTTAAAAACGAGGCATTTTGATCGTCTAAAATACTATCGATTGTAAAAATGACATCATCAACTGTTAAAACCTGCCCATCGTGGAATTTGACATCATTTTTTATAGTAATCGTATATGTCAACAGGTCATCCGATATTTGAACATTTTCTGCAATGTCATTCACCGGATTATTGTGCTCATCAAAACGCATTAATCCACGAAATAATAAAGCATCTAAATTTGTTTCCTCTAAAATAGGGTTTAAGTTTGCAAATTCAGATTCTGAAGCATATATAAGTTCATTCGCATGTGATGTCGCTTCAGCAGATTGTTGCTGTTTTGCACCTTCACTAGACAATTTGCTACAACCCATAAGACCTAGTAACAGTGCCGTTCCTAGCAAACTTACTAAAAACTTTTTCAATTCAATTCACTTTCTCCTTTAAACAAACAAGCGCTTTAAATTAGCGAGGCAACATGTATAAACATTCGATTGATTTCTTTATGTAGAATGCGTTGCTCTTTAGAAAGCCATCTACAATGAATCGCATGATCCGTAAGCCGCGTTACGCTTGCTTCTAGTGAGCTCTCCTGTAGTATCATATCCTGTAAGTCTCTTATGTTAAGGTTTTTAACCTGTGGTGAAACAATCCATAATGATCCGATGTATAGCGCTTTTTCAAGCAAGCCCATGGATGATAAATCCATTTCTTGTGGCTTGAATAGTAATGTATCAAATGCTATTAATGCATCCTCCACATATAGCTGATAGATTGAGCGAAACGCCTGATAATCAAAGATTTCTCCGCGCATTTCCCTTCCTGGTGCAATGATTTCTCCCCAAATTAGTGTCGCGCTTTCCTTCATGCGAATCGTTGTATCCACCTGAAATTTCGCCCTCTCAAATGGAATGGTTACCTCAGGCATCCATTCTAAGCGAGCCTGCTCCTCCAATTCAACCGAAATTGACTGTGTGCATCGTTCGCCTGTATGAGACGGATATATCTTTAATGCTGATTGTTGCTTCAAGCGCACTTGACTATCAGCAGCAAGTTTAACGTTGATTTCATTTCGGTCACCTGCCACCATACCACCTGAGGATTCCATAATAAAAACAGTAGCTGTTGGATTATTTCCTTCATATAATTCTCGACTTGCCTTCAATGGGGGCTGCTGGTACACATGAACAAGTCTTGTGTATCCTCTTCTAAACTCAAATGCCATCTCTAGCTTGCCAAAGTGATTTACTTTTCCCTGACTAGACATTGCCGTCAACTGCTTCTGCCCCTTCTAGTAACATATGATGCTGAATCCATGCGACAACCTGATCCACATTCGTTTGAGAGCGAACATCAGCAAAAATATATGGACGCCCACCTCTCATTTTTTTCACATCTTGATCCATCAGCTCTAAATCAACATCAACATGTGGAGCAAGCGATGTTTTATTTATTAACAACAAATCTGAACGTGTTAAAGCTGGGCCACCTTTTCGTGGAATATCCTGGCCTTCTGCTACGTCAATAACATAAATATAGCCATGAACAAGCTCAGGACTAAATGTAGCCGATAAGTTATCTCCACCACTTTCAATGAAAATAATATCTAAATCTGGAAAGCGTCTATTCAAGTCATCAATGGCCGCAAAGTTCATCGACGCATCTTCACGAATAGCTGTATGTGGGCATCCACCCGTTTCTACACCAACGATACGCTCCTCAGTTAAAACACCATTCGTAATCAGGTATTGGGCATCTTCTCGTGTATAAATATCATTAGTAATAACCGCCACATTGTATTGCTCATGCATAGCGCGTGTTAATTGGTCTACCAGCGATGTTTTTCCTGAACCAACTGGCCCACCGACTCCAATTTTTATTGGTTTCATTAATCTTCACTCTCTTTCTACGAAATAAATAATCTTGAAAATAAAAATTCATGCTTCATGGATGCAAGCTCAATTCCTAATGCGTTATTGGCCAAATCATCAATGGTTAAATCTATCACCTTTTTGGCTGCTTGCTCTACATAAGCAAGTAGTTCGTGTAATGCTTGTACCCCTGTGTTTTGTCCAAATGGAACAGAACGTACCGCATTTTGCACTAAGCCACTTATGGATGCATACATAAAAGTCATGATAGCATGATAGACATTGATACCAAATTCTTCACAATAAATACCATAAAGAACTGCATAATGTCCCTTCACTTCTTCACGCTCTATTTTTTCCTTCCATTGCTCTATAAAAGGGTTTTCTACAAGAGGTGCTACTGTTCGAACAAATTGCTTTCCGACATTGACACTAGCATCTCTCGATTCCTTCGCAAGTTTCATAGCCCCGCAAAGCTCATCAAGCTTCTTTAAACGAGCTTCGTCTTTGCTTACCGCTGCATGAAACGACTCCTGAATGATAATGGCATCACCATATACTAAGTTTTGCATTAAGTACGCTTTGCAAAACTGAATTAACTGTTCCTTTGTGCGAATTAAATCTCTTTGAATATAGGTTTCCATTCCGTATGAATGCGTATAGGACCCTATCGGAAATGCGGAATCATGAATTTGTAATAAATGCAATATGGATAAATCAGTGAGAGTGTCCACGGTATTTGAACGGTTGTTTAAAACGTCGCTCTGTCGTTTCATAGTTTACTCCTATTTCATCTAATAATGGATTGATCGTATGATCTGCACGTACGATGATTTCATTATTTTCAATCAAGCAAGGTGTATGACGATTCCCTAATTCAAATGCAGATTTCCCCATTTCAACCATATCTTTCGGCGTAATAACAATCACAGGCTCTAATTTTGTGCGAATAGCGATACGACGGTTGTCATCTTCAAATAATAAATCTCCATATAGTAAAGGTTCTTCTCCATCAATACGTAAAGCAATGTCTGTTCCCTTATCCGTTTCTGTGCGAAGAATACGTTTGCTTAATTCTTCCCATTCAAGCTCAATCCATTCCGTGGATTTGTGAGTAAGTTCTTCCTCGTTGGCAATATTACCGATAATTTTTTCTATTAACATAGTATAGGCACCTCATATTTTAATGGATTTAAATGGCTGCTCCTCTGTAAATCTCATATAGAAACTTCATTTTCCTTGCAATTCAATCTTTTCATTATAATTAGAATAAGAAATACCGTTGGGCCATTGGTAGTACATCTACTGGCTCACAAGTTGCTAGCTCACCATCAATTTTCACTTCGTACGTTTCTGGATTAACATCAATTTTTGGGGTAGCGTTGTTAAGCTTCATATCAGCTTTACCAATATTCCGACAATTTTTCACCGTACCAATCATTCGATTTAACCCTAATACTTCTGGTAATCCTTCTTCCACAGCAATCTTTGGTAAAAACGTCATTCCGCAATTTTGTGGCCCTTGTCCATAGTAGCCAAACATACGTCGCCCTTGCATAGGCTGTGGTGTAGGGATCGATGCATTGGGATCACCTGTAATACCATAAACGGCAATACCTGCTTTAATGACCAACTCTGCCTTTACGCCAAAGAAGGCTGGGTCCCAGAGGACAATATCTGCTAACTTTCCTTCTTCCAGTGATCCTACCTCATGACTAATTCCATGAGCAATCGCTGGATTAATATTAAGCTTCGCCATATAGCGCTTCACGCGATAATTATCATGATCCTTACCTTCATCCTGTGGCAGGGAACCACGTTGTTTTTTCATTTTGTCTGCCGTTTGGAACGTTCTTATTGTCACTTCACCGACACGCCCCATTGCTTGGGAATCGGATGACATAATACTTAAAATCCCTAAATCCTGCATAATATCCTCTGCAGCAATTGTTTCTGGACGAATACGTGAATCAGCAAATGCCACATCCTCTGGGACATCGTGTTTAAGATGATGACACACCATTAGCATATCTAAATGCTCATCAATCGTATTGGTTGTAAATGGTTTCGTGGGATTCGTAGATGCTGGTAAAATATTAGGTAAGGACGCCATGACTAATTGGTCAGGAGCATGTCCTCCACCCGCACCTTCCGTATGGAAAATATGAATAACACGTCCATCAATAGCATTGATCGTATCTTCCACAAACCCAGCCTCATTCAATGTATCAGAGTGAAGTGCCACTTGAATATCATACTCGTCTGCAACGGATAAGCTTTGATTTAGCGCTGTAGGGGTTGCGCCCCAGTCCTCATGAATTTTCATGCCGATTGCACCAGCTCGAACCTGCTCAATAATCGGTTCTGGATCAGATGCACTACCCTTTCCTAGTAATCCAACATTGATTGGGAATCCTTCAACTGCTTGAAGCATTCTATGTAAATGCCATTCACCGGGAGTTAAACTTGTCGCTTTTGAGCCAGCAGCTGGACCTGTACCACCCCCGATAAAGGTAGTCGTACCTGCTAGTAATGCTGTTTCTACCTGATCTGGGCTGATAAAGTGAATATGTGTGTCGATCGCCCCAGCCGTTGCAATTAAACCTTCCCCAGCATATACCTCTGTTCCAACACCGATGATCATATCCTGACCGACACCGTCCATACTGTTCGGATTTCCGGCTTTTCCAATACCAATAATTCGGCCATCTTTAATACCAATATCAGCCTTTACAATACCTGTATAATCAATAATGACTACATTGGTAATAACCGTGTCGAGCACACCCTCATTTCGTGTATTCTTACCATTTTGTCCCATAGAGACACGTAGCGATTTTCCGCCACCAAATACACCCTCATCCCCATAGCTTGTATAATCCTTCTCTATTTCAACCCATAGATCGGTATCCGCTAATCGAACTTTATCTCCAACTGTCGGTCCAAACATTTTTGCATACGCATCATGTGTCACCCTCATTTTTCCTCAGCTCCTTTAAAACCACCTTCAATTGCCTTGTCTAAAATTTCGTCCTTATGATGTGTAGAGCCTTCTGTTAGTTTGTCCAAACCAAACACATAACTTTTACCACCAAACTCGACAAGCTCAACTTCTTTCTCTTCACCTGGTTCAAAGCGAACTGCTGTACCTGAAGGAATATTTAGATGCATTCCGATTGCCTCTTGCCGATTAAACTCTAAAAATCTATTCACTTCAATAAAATGAAAATGCGAACCAACTTGTATCGGACGATCACCAGTATTAGCAACGACTATCGTCTTAGTAGCTCGTCCTACATTCATTTCGATTTCGCCTTTAGCTGGGCGAATTTCTCCAGGAATCATAGACAAATCCTCCTTTATTGAATTGGGCGGTGTACAGTTACAAGCTTCGTTCCATCTGGGAATGTACATTCAACTTGTACATCTGAAATCATGTCACCGACGCCCTCCATAACATCATCTACTTTGAGCACTTGCTTCGCTTCACTCATTAATTGTGCAACTGTTTTACCATCTCTGGCACCTTCCATAATAAAACTACTAATGAGTGCTACAGCTTCTGGATAATTCAGCTTTAGTCCACGAGCTTTTCTTTTCTGCGCAAGTTCTCCTGCCACATGAAGGAATAATTTTTCTTGTTCAACAGATGATAGCTTCATTCCAATCTCTCCTTTCCCTACATTCGGAATTACCTTTAAAAACTTAACTATTTTAGAAAGAAATGGGTTACGAAAGTTAAATGAGATCATTGAGGTAACAGCTAATCTATTATAAGAAAATAGTTTTAAAAAAACAAATATTTTCATTTATCTGTCACTTGCTAATTTAGCGAACAAGAGACAAAGAATGAGTTAATTCGCAATAAAACACTATCACCATCTATAGTTGCCCTTAATTGTTTAATAAAGTTCTGCTAATGCCAGTTTAATGAAATTTAATCCTAAAACTGATCCACTAAATACTAACGTTGTTACTACAACTAACGTTTTTCCACTACTCATATTATAAAGATAAATTAATTTCACCTTGGCGTAATTGAGTTCGAAGGCTTTTGGCCAACAGTGTTTTTTTGTTTGAAAGCAGATAGTGGGCGTTCGCGTAAGCCTAAAATAGCTTTGTACATATTCTGTGCTTAAGACATGTATTGAAAATTAACTAGAGAAAGGATGTAAGTATTAGCTCAAATATTGACTATACTTCACCGTCAACACAGTTCACCTCTGATGTCAATGACAACACACTTTTTAAAAGAGATGATCGTAATTTTATAAACATTCTAGGTATAGAACAATTAAATACGTTAGAAAATATATCTTTGCTTGATATTTTTCTAAGTAAGAATAAAATGATAGAGCCTCACTATCATCAAAATGCAGCAGAACTTGTTTATTGTATTTCCGGTGCTGCCATTGTTTCTATATTTAATCCCTTTACAAAAGAGATTAAAAACTATCCGATCGAGCCTGGCCAAGTCGCCAATGTACCGCAAGGATGGTGGCATTATGAAATAGCAACTGAGAATGACACGCATTTACTGGCCATTTTTGATGCTCCAACTCCTGATGTGATTTTAGGTTCAGATATATTGAAATTTACACCTTCCAATGTAATGGCTCATGCGTATTGTTTAGATGAAACTCAGTGGAAGAAAACAATTGCGCCTGTTGTACCATCAACATATATCGGTCCACCTAAAGATTGTAACCGCGTAAAATCAACTGCTGAAAATCAAAAAGATCAAAAGCAGCAAAAAGATCCTCATCATAAACATAAAAATAAATATATGCCTTTGAACCCATATCCGCCATATCGCTATCCAAATATGAATCCGTATATGAATCCTTATGGCTCAAATCCTTATGGTTCATATTATTAATTAATAGTAAAAAAACGAAAAATCATAAATCGTTCATACGAATGTATGACTCGACATCATAAGCTCTACACCTTTCATTGCATAAAAATAAATAAAAAGGAAAATCTATATTTTAAGTCATAGCTTCGTTATTATCTAAAAGAGGTGTAGAAAATGGAATTATTTCCAGTGATCCATACAAATTTTTGGGATGCTGTAATAGCCGTTCCAGCAGTGTTACTTATTACACAGCTAATTAAGGTATTTATGCGTGTTCAGCCTAAATATGTTCCTGCGATTGCCCTTGTTATTGGCTTGATTATTTCTGTCTTCATTAGCCATAGACATAATCTTATTGCTGGAATATTTATGGGCTTTTTTTATGGTTACGCAGCTATCGGAAACTTTGCAGCATTAAAAACAACTATAAATAGCTATAAAAGCAAGAAATTAAAGGAATAAAACCTTAGCTCATAACGGGAAGCAACTGATCCACAGACAAACGTTTTTACAAAATGACTTCTAACTTTTTAGTTTTATCGGAACACTTTCAGAAATCATCGCCCAACTTTCACATTTTATCACCCAACTTTTAATTTTTATCGACACCCCACCTTCCAAAGAGCAAAAAAAGGATTCATACACAAAACTGTCTATGAATCCTTTTAATTTGTCATCTTTAGCAATAAGCCCTTTTATTGTAAAAGATGATTAGAATTTCATTTAATAACACATCCTAATCTCAAATAAATGAACGAGAACATGAGTTAGGATGTGTAATAATGGAATTGGCAAATGGAAATCTAACATCATTACGCTATAAGGAGATTTTTAAGATTTGGACGCAGATTGGCGCTAATAATGGCTATATAGCTTCAAATCATGCATTTTTCAAGCACGCTGTTGATAAAAAATTGAAGGCTATTATTGTGGATTTTGTGCAATGTTTAAAAGAGGAAAATAAACAACTAACAGCGTTATTAAAGGAAAATGGGGTACTTGCCCCTACTACATCGATCGACTATGGAAAATTGAAAATGAAAAATATACGAGGAAAAAAAGCTATTAACGATCCAGAAATCAGCACCATTTTATCGATGAATATAGCTTCTTCAGTTATTTCAGTCAGTCAGGCTTTAGAAATGTCTGTGAAGAAGAAGCATACAGCAAAATACGGAGAGCTTCATATGAGGTATGCGATACTTGGCGCAAAGCTAATACGGCTCAGTAACGACAAAGGCTGGCTACTAGCTCCTACAACAATTTAATGTTTCTTAAACGAGGGAGATTCCAGTTAAAAGCGTCCTGGAACGTAAATCAACCCCTCATTTTGCCCAAGACTATACCTTATTAAAGTAAGATATCTTCATTTCATTACACAATAGCTTTTTAAGCGCCTCATTCAAAAAAAATTCTGGTTTTCAACACTAAAAAGCTCTCGTTTCAAAAAACGAGAGCTTCAATATTTATTACTCATTATCGACTTCTCACGAACAACAGCTTGTACCATTGATTCACGATGAACGGTAATACAGACAAGCTATAAATAAAGCCTAATTGTGCGGTGCTTAATGTGGCAACTTCAAACACACCTGTAAGCATTGGAATAAACAATACTGCATGTAAACTTAAAAAACCGATTAAGAATGCTAGCCAAGTATATTTATTCGAAAATAGTCCAATGGCGAAGATAGATTCTTTAGCTCTGGAATTGAAGCCATGCACTAATCGTGACAAGCATAATGTTGTAAATGCCATCGTACTCGCCGTTAAAGTATCTCCCGTTGACAAACCGATTTCAAAGGCAACCGTTGTCGAAATGGCAATTAATATTCCTTCGAGCACCACTTGAGTAGTAAATGCTTTATTTAATAATGGTGCATGAATATTTCGAGGTTTGTCCTTCATTGTTTTTTTATTATTCGGCTCTAAACCAATTGCAATCGCCGGTAAACTATCCGTTAGTAAGTTAATAAATAATAGATGCACAGGTGCAAAAGGAACTGGCAAACCTAATATTGTTGCATATAAAACAACAAAAATGGCACCCGCATTCCCAGATAATAAGAACAAAATAGCGTTTTTGATATTCGTATAAATACTTCTACCGTTTGCAATAGCCTTTACAATCGTTGAAAAATTATCATCCGTTAGTATCATAGAGGAGGCATCCTTCGCGACCTCTGTACCGGTAACTCCCATTGCCACACCAATGTCGGATTGTTTTAGCGCAGGACCATCATTAACACCATCTCCTGTCATGGCGACGACATGCCCTTTTTCTTGCCATGCTTTCACGATACGAATTTTTTGAGCAGGTGTTACTCGGGCATAAACAGAAAAATCGTTAACCTTTTCTTGAAGCTGCTGATCTGATAAGCCTTCTATTTCATGCCCTTCGATCGCTTCAGAGGGATCATTTAAAATCCCGATTTGATTGGCAATAGCCGTTGCCGTAATTTTATGATCACCTGTAATCATCACCGGCTTGATACCAGCTTTTATACATTTTTCAACCGCACCTTCTGATTCTTTTCTTGGAGGATCCATCATCGCGATTAAACCAACAAAGATTAAATCTTTTTCGGCTCTTACATCGATTGCTCGATGTCCCTTTACCTCTTTGTAGGCAACTGCTAGTACCCTTAACCCCTTCATAGAAAAATCACGATTTACTGCTTCGATTTTTTGGCGTTGTTGTTTTGTAATATTCAATATGCCTTTTGAAGTTTCAATCTTTACAATTTTAGGAAGAAGGACATCTAATGCTCCTTTTGTAATCATAATAGATTGCTGATTGATAGTATTCACAGTACTCATGAGCTTTCTATCTGAATCAAAAGGGATTTCGGCCACTCTTGGATAATAATCTCTTACTAATAATTCGTCAAAATCATATTGTTTCCCTAATTTTACGAGTGCAACCTCAGTAGGATCACCGATTTCCTTACCGTCCCTTTCCACTGCATCACTACATAATATTGCCTTTAACATAAGATCTTTCTCAACTGCATTTTCAGTGTATAGCTGATCATGTGGAATCACTTTTTCATTCACATAAACCTCTTGAACAACCATTTTATTTTCAGTTAAAGTTCCCGTTTTATCTGAACAAATGACAGATACACTTCCAAGACTTTCAACAGCATAAAGCTTTCGAATAATGGCATTTTCCTTGGCCATTTTCTGTGTCCCAAAAGCTAGCACAATAGTAACAATCGAGCTTAACGCTTCTGGAATTGCTGCCACGGCAAGTGAAACAGCAAACATAAACGATTCTACAAGCGCACGTCCTCTAACAAGGTCAATCACGAAAATAGCTAGACAGATTAACGTAATCCCTAAAGCTAATTTTTCTCCGAAATGATCTAAACTTACTTGTAAAGGTGTTTTCTTCTCTTTGGCAGTATCTAGTAAATTTGCAATTTTGCCGATTTCAGTTTGCATACCGATAGCTGTAACCATGACAATACCACGACCAGTTGTCACATAACTCCCAGAATATACCATGTTCTTTTTATCAGCAACTGTTACATTGCTTTCCTTAATGGCATCAACACTTTTCCCTACAGCGATTGATTCACCTGTCAGCGAACTTTCATTGATATGCAAATTATGACTTTCTAATAATCTCCCATCTGCATTGATATAATCGCCAGCCTCCAAATAAAGAAGATCTCCAACGACTAGATCTTCTGAAGCAATCTCTATTAGCTGATTATTTCGCATTACTTTGGCAATTGGGGAGGTTAAGGCTTTTAAATTATCCAAAGACTGTTCTGCCTTGACATGCTGAACAGTACCTAGGATAGCGTTTAATATAACGACAACCATAATGACAACGGTGCTTCCTACTTCTCCTAATAGAAATGAAACGAAAGCAGCAATGATTAAAATAATGACTAATAAATCTTTAAACTGTCCAAAGAAAACGGCGAATGCACTTGTTTTTTTTCCTTCCGCTAATACATTATAGCCGTATACTTCCTGCCTCTTTTGAACGTCATAATCACTCAATCCTTGATCTGTCACGTTCAAAGTTTTCATCACTTCAGCTGATGATTGTTGATGATATTCTGACATTCGATTCCCCCTCCATGTGAAATTATTAGACAATCATGCCAATTAAGTAACTCACAGCATCCTCCCTTTCCTGAGAAAATGCTGTTATTAGTTAACAAGTTAGATTCCCATTAGTAGACCCCTTTGAATTATCTATCTTAGGCAGAGAGCACATAATATATCCTAAAAATAGTATTGAATCATCAGACTCCCGATCTATTGAGCCCCTAAAATACTTTAACTACAACAATCTATTCCTTGTCCTATTCCAGTATGATAATAATCGATATAGAAATTAAATATTTGTTTAATATTGAACATATAAAATAAAGTGAAACTTGAATCAGTAGGATTTTACGGGTAGTTCATGCGAGATAAATCGCGATGAAAATGAAGCGATATCGAACATAATAACCTCCGCTTACTAGCTATGTGAGCAAAAAAAGACATTTGGAATATAACTATTCCAAATGTCCTTCACCACATGCATAGACTCCCGATAGGCCAGTCTTGCAAATAGTATATTATTTTAGTTATCTTTCTTTATTTGCGGATAATAAATAATCGAGTGCATTACGAGTTGTTATGTGCCGATTTCATCCCTAACTCAGCCCCATCTGAAACTGGCGCTCTTTTTATAGAAAAAATTGCACAGCCTAGAGCACATAAAACTAAAATGGCACCGAAGCCAGCTAAATGCTTAGCAGATCCTGTAACAGCAAACATAGCCCCACCAACAGCTGAACCGATAGATATACCGATTTGTAATGCAGCAGTATTTAAGCTTTGTTGAATATCAGACGTTTTTGGATCAGTTTCTATTAAATAATTTTGTAATGGAGGGGTAAGTGCCCAGCTAAGTGCACCCCATAAAACTGTCACGACTAAAAAGAGTGGAAAAGCAACAATTGTGTAAGGAATGCTAAACAATACAACGGCAAATGTAGAGACAACAATTAGAATGGCTTTACCAGTACCAATTTTGTCACTCAGCCAACCACCAAGAGCATTCCCACTGACGGACGCTATTCCGAAGATTAGATAACAGATACTAATCCAAGAGGCACTCATATCAAATGCTTCTACTAAAAATGGTGTTAAATATGCATAAAGCATATAATGACCGGCAAGCATAAACAATGTTGTTAATTGTGCACTTAAGATTTTTAAATTCGCTAATGATTTAATTTGAGCCTTTAATGGGACAATTTCTACAACTGGCATTTTTTCAAGCAATAACGCAATAAGCATTATAGATATAGTTGAAAGAAGCGCTATCCCTAAAAATATAGCTCTCCATCCAAATGCTTCCGAAACAAATATCCCAATTGGTACACCGATGACAAGTGCCGAACTGACACCTATGAAAACAAGCCCTAACGCTTTGGCACGATGTCTTGGTTCAACAATTTTTGTCGCAATCGTTAAGGATAAGACGATGACCAATGCAGTACTCATCGCCGTGAAAATTCTAGCAATCATGACGATCAAGAATGTCGTACTAAAATACGTCATAAGATTACCTAAAGTAAAAATAAATAAAGAAATAAGATAAAGGCGCTTCCGTTCCACTTTTGCGGTTAATGATAAAAGGACAGGCGCAGATATCGCATAGACGAGAGCAAATATTGTAATTAATTGTCCCGCTGTTGATAAGGACACATTTAAATCTTTTGCAATTGTTGGTAATATACCACCTACAATTAATTCCACCAATCCTACTGCAAAGGTAGTAACGGCCAGAATGTAAACTCTCCAATTCATAATTATCACCCTTCTGTTCCACTTTCATTTTTGTAGGGAGATAAAAGAAAAAAATCCTGACTACAAAAATGAAGCACGATTTTTGTAGTCAGGATTTTATGGTTCCTGGTAGAGACCCTCAATCCATATTATTGAGGTTATACATATCAAATATTTACGTTAGCTATATTAGCATATTGAATTTTGCATGACAACATTTTTTTATTATTTCTTTCTTGTCATCCATAAACTTAGTTCACTATAGCACTCTCATTCATTGAAGTACAACCGCTTACCTACTAAAAAATCATATTAAAAGAAAGAAATTTCAGATTTTACTTATATTTTTTCAAGTTTGACCATACATACTAATATAACAGAACATTGTGAGGTGATTGTTTGCGTATAGTAGGTTTAGTATGCTATTTTTTATTGTTGTTTTATGGTGTAGAACCAGTAACAGAAGAGCTCTCAATCAATCAACAAGCAATCAATTCTCCTAGTCTGAGCGAACAGCAAATCCCGATAAAAGAAACGGTTGAAAATTCAACAGTTTGTACCTATTATTCCACTTATAAAGTATGCAAAGATTTATCAGCGAAATAAAAAAAAGAGGCTACTCAACGGAGGGCACTGAAAAACTTATGTTTTCATAAAAGCGAACCTTTTTCAGATAAAAATAAGGCACTTCTTGTTCAATTTTGAACAGGAAGTGCCTTATTTCTGTCTCTATTCCTTATTCACTTTCGTTTAATTCACTATTCTTCGCTTCTACTTTGTAGCGATTTGCGGCTAATTGCTTAAATGCTTCCGTATTTTGAAATGCCTCTTGTTCGGCATGTGTATCCGACTTAATTGTGACAGAATATGTTTTACTTTTTGCGCCTTCTTTATAACAGCCCTCTCTCATTGGACATACTTTGCATTTTACTCGTTCCTTTTTTACCCGTACGTGCTTTTCTTGTCGCGAGATGACCAGCCTTACAATCAAACATTCCAACGTCTTTATTAAACTCAAACTTGTCTTCTTCTTTTCGTGGTCCTTGTGTAAGAATTGGATTCAACTTTGCCACGAGCGCGATTTTCTCTTCTGTTGTATATTCGATATTTGCCTTTTCAGAGTAAGCTGCGTCTCCAATAACTGTATTAATTTTCATACCTGCTTGTGTGCTTTTTTCAATTAACTCTTGAAGATATTTTCCATCGCTTTCTTCACCTGTTGTAATGACAGCCGCTGTAATAATACGGTCATCACTCAACGCGATATGTGTCTTATACCCGAAGAAAGAAGACTCCGACATCTTATGCCCTTTTCGTGCATCCGCATCAGAAGACTAAAATGAATGAAAAATCAACAAGTTCATTGATTTGGCGAAGTATATTATCTTTTGGCACAAAAATATCGTAGATCGCCATATATGGACTTAAATTAAGGGTTTCTTGATTTGAAATCATCGAGGGCACCACCTACACATTAATTCTTTTATTATAAAGGAAAGCGTGACTAAAATAATAGTGTGATACATTGCGTTGTTTGGAGAAGCATCGCTCGACTCCTGCGGGAAAGCGAGACAGACGAGACCCCGCACGAAGCGAAGCCTTGAAGGAGGATCGGCGCTCGCCCGCGGAAAGCGAGCGGAATGCTTCGGGGAAAACAACAGTAGAGTCACAGTGCCAAATGAAAAAAGCGAGGAATTCAACGATTTAATCGTTGAATACTTCGCAATGTGAGAAGATATAGACTTTTTCAGTGCCCTCTACTCAACGTAGCCTCTTTTTCACGCAAGTCCAGATTTAATTTACTTTGAACCAATATGGAAACGGTTAAACGGATATATTGTTAATTTAGCTTCTCCATAGACGGCATCTTTAGAAATTAAGCCATAATGGCGGCTATCAGAACTTCTTAAACGGTTGTCCCCGAGTACAAGATACTTACCCTCAGGTACCTTTTTCTCATTTACTAATTGCTCTAACGTGAAATTTTCTGTAATTCGTAATTGCTTCGGATCATCTGTTTGACGATTCACATAATCCTCTTTATAAGCTTTTCCATTTACATACAAAACATCGTCTTTCATTTCAACTGTATCACCTGGTAGGCCAACTACTCGTTTAATATATAGCTCATCCTCTGTTGGTGATTGAAAGACAATTTGATCAAAGCGTTCAATTTTACTCATTTTACTTACAATAATAATATCCTTATCATGATAAGTTGGGTACATAGAAGCCCCTTGTACTTTAATCGGTGCGAATAAAAATTGCTTACAGCCTAAAACAACTATAGCGGTAATTACAATAATTTTAAGATAGGATATTATATCCTGTTTGAAACTACTTGTTTTCTCTTCTTGCATGCTCATTCCCCGATACTGTTTTTTTATAGTATAACATTTTCTACAGTATATGGACGAATTTTCACATAAATTGTTTCATGTTCATAAAAAATAGACAAAGCTATTTTATAACTTTGCCTAGATGCATTTTCAATTATAAGTGGTTACTTTACGTAGTAGTAGAGTGTTGCTGATTAGTTAATAAGTCAACGGTTAAAACAATACCTACATGTAATGCAACTGCTAAAAAAAATGTACCTATAATCATCACAATCACTCCTTCAACCATTTCTAACACAATTATACATCAATTTTCTGATATTTCAAATAAATAAATCAATAAATTAATTATATCTCGGCATAATTGCGTCCGGTATCGGCTTTGTGCTTAGGCCTGCGTGAGGAAGGGCACGATGTCGGTCATTTTGGAATGCCACAGGACATGGCGTTCTTAGACTGAATCCCTCTATTTCAGCGAATCTCTTTTGTACCGAAAGCGTAGCTGCAGGTACAGGTGTTTGGACACCCACCGAAAGTAGTTGAAATAAAAAAAACCATTCAACTAGGCATGCACCCTACCTGAATGATTTTTTATGTTTCACATGAAAATTTTTAAGCACAATAGTTGTAGATGCCGCATAGCTGAACTGAATGAATTTTTTTGAACTTTACGCTTAGGCACATAGCTTTGCATGCAATTGTTTACAGCTGTATACCTAAGCACCTGGGTCCTTCCATTCATGTATCTCCCTCCCCTCATTGTCAAAAGGTTTACAACTATCGTACTCAAATTGTTACTCTTTTATTGCAAATGCGCTTTTAATTCCGATTTTATTTTTTCTAGTTCGGACTCTTTAGGGATGAAATACCATATGTTATCAATTCTTTTGCCATCTCCCTCTTTAAATGACAATTGCTCAAGATTACCATCCATATTTTTATAAATACTTTGTAATTGAATTAAATCCTTCATCGTAAAATTCATACGAACATTATCTCCTACTACATCAAGCATATCTGAAGCCTTTAATAATATAGAAGATTTCGATGAGGCTTTTTTCAAAACCGCTTCAATAATTTGTCGTTGGCGAATTTGACGACCGAAATCACCACGAGGATCTTCATAACGAATACGTGAGAAGATTAGTGCATTATCACCATCTAAAGTTATCTCACCCTTCGGATAATGATAGGAATCAAAGGTTAAGTCCATGTCATTCTCAATGGTCACCCCACCAATCGTGTCAATAATTTGCAGGAAGCCATCCATATTAACAAACACATAATAATCAATAGGTATATCTAAAAAATGCTCCACCGTATCGACTGCCATTGGGACGCCTCCAAATGCATAGGCATGGTTGATTTTGTCGACGGAATTATGTCCAATAATTTCAGTACGAGTGTCTCGAGGTATACTGAGCATCTTCATCGTTTGTTTTTCAGGGTTCACTGTAATGACAATCATCGTGTCAGAACGTCCACTGTCATCTTTTCGTTCATCCACTCCAAGCATTAATACGGAAAACGGGTCTTTTTTCGTAACTATTTTTTGTTCTTTACTTTCATCTGTTGTTTCAATTAATGGTGTATTTATTTTATTCATTGTTTTTTGGATAGTGTAATAAGCAGTACCTATAAAAATTAAAAAAATCGTTAATAAGCCACCTACTATCCAAAGCAAAATTTTCTTCTTGCTCTTTTTTTCTTTAGTGCGTTTTGTGTTTTTTTCCATACATAAGTCCTCTCTTGCAAAAATTTACCCTACTTTTTGACGTATTAAGTTGGAAAAAAGTTAATATAGTCTAATTATATGCATATCGGACGAAAAAAAGACGTACACTAATATTTACTAATAACACATAATATTACTTTATTTGTAAAATAAAGTAATATTATTTAATGTCTGCTAACAAGAAACTTATATAATGCCACTATGTTTTATACAAACCAGCACTCTATGTCCGCTTCAGCTCATGACCTATTGAAGTTGCAGACTGGCCTTCGCTTTCTACTACAAAAAGGTAAAATACAATAGAAAAAGGGGCAAGACACCTTTACATTTTATTAAAAGTCAAAAGTTAAAGTAATGCACTTTGTATTTCAGGATCCTTTATACAATGTGCAACATGATAATATGCTATTTTAAAGCTTAACTAATTTTGATATTAGTTAAGCTTTATTTGAAAATATAGTTTGGGTATATTTAACAAAAGTAAGTTTCGGGAATTTTTTCTTTCCGTTATTCAACTAAACCATATAAAAAATGGTCAACCAGTAATATCTGGCTGATCTTATAATATGAACGGTGCAGGTTCGTTGAATAGCAATTAAGTGTGACTGGAAGAATTGTAGATGATGTACCAAAGTGTCTTATGTATTTTCAAATTAAGCTTATGGAAAACTTGGAATTTGTAGGGTTAATCATAATAGTGAAATTCAAAACCGCCTTCTGGTTCGCCAACTTCATATCCCAATAATTTTGTAGCTCTATTCTTAAATAATGTAATCCATTCATTCCATTCTTCTGATGGTAATTTAGCATAGAATTGTAATCCACTTGATTCAATACTAACCTCTATCAACTTACCATCTGAACCATACCACTGTGGACAGCCGTTTACAAAGTTGTTCCAGTTAGGCATTTCTCTATATAAACGCTCCAACTTATCCCAAACTTCTTGCGGGGCAGAATAATGAATATTCAAATTAATATTGTATATTTCCATATGTTCTCCTTTTAATATTTAGATTTATAAGTTGTTAATTCTTGATTTTATTCGCTAATTCAACCAAAAGTCGAACTTCTGAGTCTTTGATAAGCTCGTACACTGAATTTGAATAGCCCATATCTACAAATAACCTTGCAGAAAGATGAGTCATACTATTTTTATCTGTGTATTTAGAAAATAATATCTAAGGCTTTTTTAACACTTTCAAAAAATTCATCGGCATTTGTATTGCTGTCAATACCACTCTGATTTTGGTATCTGCTGTGTAGATATATTCAAACGACTAATTGTATTCCGACTTTTATTGGTTAGATTTATTTCATGCATTAAATAATCTTCAACAACAACTCGTATCTTTTCTTCTTTATCATCCATTGCACTCGTTCCCCTTGAAAATTACTTTCTTCCTCTAACCCTTTGAAAAAGGGAAGTAAACAATTTAAATAGGATGTTGCAGAGCTCTTATCAATTCGTCCTAAATAGTCATTTAAATAATCTGTTAATGGTAAAAATGGTTGGTTTTCTTTAAATACTAAAAACTTATACTTGCTTTCTATATGCTTTGGCAGTATTCATACAAACATGCACCTCCACTAATTAAAAACAACTAATATTACTTTAACTTTTCACTTCTTAACAAATTAAAAAAATGCACACCACTAAATTTATTTTAGTAATGTACATTTTCATAATTTGTGCAACATTATAAACAAGTTATAATAGAATCAATCACCATGTACAATTACTTGTTTTTAATCTTACAGATTAGTGCTTTGACCCTTTTACACCTGCAGCTGACGCTTTCCTTTCGCTACAAAAACATCTGCTGAAAGAAATTAAACTATATTGTTTAACATTTTTACATTTCATTTGCAATCTGTTTGACAATTTCATCAATAGTTGGGATAGCTGAAGTTTTATTGGCCTGTGTCAAAATACTAAAGATATACCACTTGCCACTCTTTCCTTTTACATAGCCACACAAAGCATATGTTCCAGAAATATAGCCTGTTTTAGCAGATACACTATAGCCCTTCATACGATTTTCTAAAGTCGCACCAACAAGGTTGCCCTTTCTTCCTGCTTGCGGTAATGCATCTAAATATGAGGAATACCAGGATTTATTGCGAACGTTATATAATAATAGACTTACTTGCATACTGCTTACTCGATTTTGATGACTTAAACCTGAACCATCTTCAATATACCAATGCTCCATATTAAGCCCAATATCATTACCATACGACCGAATCGCTTTAATGCCAGCCGACCAGCTTCCTTCCCCAAGTAACTTTCGCCCGAGTTGTTTAGTAAACATATCACCCATCCCATTAATGCTTAGCTTTAAATACATAAAGTTAATATCCTGTAATGGTTTTGAATATGAAATACCTACTTGTTGTGCATTCTCAGGTACCTTTCCAGTTTCAAGAGGCATTGTTTGGATACCTTTCGCTATTAATTTTTCTCGGAATACGTCAAGTGTATATAGCGTTGGATGATAGACAGCTACATTTGTACTTTCCTGTGAATCTGCTGGTAAGTTACCTGTTACAATGATTTGATCTGTACCGTATTCTCTTGTAATTTTCACCGTACTTTTCTCGTCCTTGTTCACAACTTTTGTTTTGTTGACAACCGAAATAGTACTAGCAAACGGAACAAGCTGGACATTACCCGTAGTACCAACCTTTGAGCCTGTCACTTTCACTTGCACAGTTGCAATATCATATTGATCATTTGGCGAAATCGTTAATGCCGAAATGCGCGAAGCATAAGATTGATCCTCTTCTTCAGGGACAATTCCCTTCGGTAAACGATCTGCATCAAACCAAGTATCATCCCCGATTAAGGAACCTGTAATTTTCGAGATACCCATCTTTTTCAATTCATTCGAAAACGATTCTAAATGAACAGGTAAAAGTGTTGGATCTCCCCCGCCTTGTATATAAATATTACCGTGAAGAACACCATCTTCAATTGTACCATCGACATATGTCTTCGTAGCAAAGCGATAGTCAGGCCCTAATAAATCCAAAGCAGCGGCGCTAACTAAAAGCTTGAGGGAAGAAGCAGGACGTATCATTTCATCTCCGTTTCTATTGTAAAGTACTTCCCCAGTTTCTATATCTCGCACAGTTATACTATACTCATTGTTCTTCCAATTTCCAGCAATGACGCTATTCACTTTTGTTGTCATCGTTTGCTTTCGAGCTCTTTCCTTCACAAAAAAGGTGATTGGCAAACAACAAACCATTAAAATAATCATAAAAAAAATAATTTTCTTTTTCATAGACCCTCCAATTGGCAATTTTCACTTCAACACTTTATCCCGCAGGAAAAATCAGCATTTTTCACAAAAAAATAATATGTCAACTTTTTTATTCGACAAGAATAAACTGTAATAGCTAGCTAAATCATTTCGGGAAAGGAGTTGTTTATAAATGGGTGCTAAATGGATAAAGATTTCAGTCTTATATTTAGTGATTGTTTTGGCCTTTGGACTGTTTATGCATTATACAATTCAACTCGAATGGACGGCGACACACGCCCACATCGGTGTAGTAGGTTGGCTTACAACTGGTTTAATCGGTTTAATTTATTCAATATATAAAGATGCAGCCGAGACAGGACTGGCCAAAGCACAATTTTGGTTCTACAATCTCGGATTGCCGTTCCTCTTGGTCGGTATGATGATGGTTCATATAGATGTACCAAGCTGGTTATTTGAGCTCTTTGTATCTGGTGGCGGTATCGCAGTAGCAATTTCCGTACTGTTCTTTTTTGTCAATGTCTTTAAAAATGTAAAATCTTAAATAGCAAGCCTCACTTTTTCTCAAAGTGAGGCTTTCAGCTTGTCGGAGTTTAAATATTATTGCAATGAATTCGCCTGCATTTGATACATTTTTTCATAAATGCCACCCTGTGCTAATAGCTCATCATGTGTGCCACGCTCCACAATCTTGCCTCGATCTAATACAAGAATACGATCGGCATTTTTAATAGTAGAAAGTCGGTGAGCGATAATAAATGTTGTACGTCCTTTTTTCAGTACATCCATCGCATGCTGAATAATCTCCTCTGTTTCCGTATCTATATTAGAAGTAGCCTCATCTAAAATTAAAATTGCCGGGTCAAAGGCAAGGGCACGCGCAAAGGAAATTAACTGGCGTTGCCCAGATGACAATGTGCTTCCCTTCTCAATAACAGGCTCATCATAGCCATCTGGCAAGTTCGCTAAAACACGTTCTCCACCTACAGCCTTTAATGAAGCTTCTATTTTTTCTCGTGAAATTTTAGGATTATTTAGGCTAACGTTCGAAGCAATAGTACCTGTAAATAAGTATGGGTCCTGTAAAACAATACCCATATGTTCACGCATTGTTTGACGAGGAACCGAAGTGATGTCGATTCCATCAATCGTAATTTTCCCTATAGATGGGTCATAGAAACGGAACAATAAGTTCATAATAGAGCTTTTCCCAGATCCTGTATGGCCTACTAAGGCAATTGTTTCACCTTGGTGTGCTTCAAATGATAAATTTTTCAATACGTAATCATCATTTTTATAGGCAAAGGAAACATCTTCGAACACCACATTTCCTTTATATCGAGGCATACTTTTTTCAGCTACTGGCTCCCCGTTCGTATCTAACACTTCAAAGACACGCTTTCCTGCAACGAGTGAGCGCTCAAGCTGAGAAAATTGATTGACGATATTCGTGATTGGATTAAATAATCTCGTTAAATAATCGACAAAGGCATATAGTGTCCCCGCAGAAATAACTTCCGTGGCCGTAAATGACTGTGTACTAAAGTAGAAAATAAAGACCGTAAACATAATTAGTCTTAATGTATTAACAAGGTTGAAGGACGTTGCAGAATCAAGGAAAAGTAGCTTGCGTTCATATGCATAATGCTCATTATTCATATCATCAAATTCCTTCGTCATTTGCTGCTCACGACGGAATGCTTGAATAATTGTCATTCCTTGAATCGATTCATTAATCATTGCGTTAATATCGGCAATTTTCGTTCTGATGACATCATTATATTTCGAGGCCACTTTACGGTATAAAATCATCCAAAAATAAACGACTGGTATCATAGTCAATGCTAACAATGCCATTTTCCAATTTAAAATGAAGAGTGCGATATAAACACCCACAATAGAAATAAAACTCGTAACGAAGTTTGACAGTACTTGAACGTATAAATTACGAACAGCCTCGGTATCATTCGTTACACGGGCTACAATTTTCCCTGCTGGTAAATTATCGAAGTATTGAATTGGCAATGTTTGAATATGCTCAAATACATCCTTACGTAATTTTTGTACAACACGGTTGGCACCCATTTGTAAATAAATATACATAAAATAGCGTAAAACAGCTGTAGCTATTGCTAAAAGTAAGTAGACAAGTAATAACCAAGTAATTGGTTTTAATTCAATGTGACCAATTGTCATGTAATTATCTATAATATGCTTTGCAATAAACGGCCCAACAAGCTCCGTAAAGACGGCGATTGTTAAGAAAAATAATCCTAATAGAATCGTCTTTTTAAAATACATTGCATAGCGTGTTAAACGTTGACTCGTACTCATGAGGCACCTCCTTCAAGCTGCTGACGGTCAAATTGCTCTTTATACCATCCTTGTTGTGAAAGAAGCTGCTCATGCGTTCCCTGCTCTACAATTTGGCCTTCATCTAGCACGATAATTAAATCGGCATGCTGAATTCCTGATAAACGATGCGTAGTAATAATCGTCGTTTTATCTTGTCGTTCTCGCTGTATATTTTCAATAATTCTTGCCTCCGTCTTGGCGTCTACAGCAGAAAGCGAGTCATCAAGCATTAAAATTTCAGGGTCTTTAATAAGAGCACGCGCAATGGAAACACGTTGCTTTTGACCACCTGAAAGAGATACACCCTTTTCACCAACAAGTGTCTCAAGGCCCATTGGTAAATTTTTTAAATCTTTTTCAAAGTATGCAGAACGAATCGCCTGATGCAATTCAGACTGTGTAGCATCTTCTTTCCCAAATAAAATATTTTCACGAATAGTACGTGAGAATAGAACATGATCTTGTGGAACATAACCAATCCAATCGAGTAACTGCTCCTTCGTTTGTGCAGCAATATCTACTCCATCAATCGATAGCTGTCCCTCGCCGATTGGATACTCACGTAATAACTGTCGCAGGAAGGTCGTTTTTCCCGCTCCCGTTTTACCAACAATCCCAAGTGTTTGCCCCTTTTTCAACGACAAAGAAATTCGCTGAAGGTTTTTCACCTGACTCAGTGGATATTGAAAAGTTAAATCATCAAAGCCAATCGCATTCGGTGTCGCAATTGTTTGTGGATTTGCAATATTTCGAACATCCGCCTCGTAGTTTAGTGTTTCCTGTACGCGATCAAGAGAGGCGTTACCTTGCTGCATCACGTTTATAAGTTCCCCAATTGCAAATATTGGCCAAACTGCTAGCCCTAAGTAAACATTGAACGTTACAAGTTGCCCAACTGTCATAGCCTCAATTGCTACTAAATGAGCACCGTAGCCAAGCGCTACAACATAACTAATCCCAGTACCGACCTTTGTAATCGGTCCAAATAAGGCATTAATTTTTGCGGTATGCATATTTTTTTCATACACGATCTCGCTCATCTCTGCAAAATTTGCTTCGTCCTTTTTTTCTTGTACGTATGCCCGTACAACTCGCACACCTGCAACCGACTCTAGAACACTATCATTCAGTTCACCAAAAGCATCCTGTGCCTTCATATAGCGTTCATGCACTATCTTCCCTAAATATTGAATAAGGATGGCCATGATCGGTACTGGCAGCATTGCAAAAAAAGTAAGTTTCCACGAAATCATATAACCCATGGCAAAAATAATAAAGCCCATGTAGATCGTAGAATCGATCAATGTCATAATCCCAAACCCAGCAGTCATCGACACTGCGTTTAAATCATTCGTCGCACGGGCCATTAAATCTCCGGTACGATTTTTTTCATAAAACGTTGGTGTCATGCGCAAAAAATGCTGCATAAGGTTTCGACGCAAAATTTTCTCTAGGTTAATAGCCCCTTCAAATAGTCTGAATTGCCACACAAAATTAAGGGTATAACCCCCAATAATGATACATACGAAAATCAAAATATACTTCGTTAAAAGAGCTGGCGTCATTTCACCAGCAGTCAATAAATCGATAATTGACCCTAGCAAATACGGTGGAACAACTTCTAAGCCACTCGCGATCATTAATAACACAACAGCTATTGTATATTGCTTCCAATACTCCTTAAAAAACCAGCTTAATTTACTTAAAACATCAAACATACGTTATAACCTTCTTTCTCTAGTGCTGTTAAAGCTTTGCTACCCACTATCCAGAAATACCTTGATGAAAATCATTCTTTGTACTTCGTTTCGCATACACATACACTCCTTCTTCATGTTCACTACAACCCTTTTTTGCAACAAAAAAGACACATACCCAAAAAAGAGCATGTGTCTCTTAATAAAAGGCAAGGAGTAACCCATGCCTTTTATTGCAATGTAAAATAGAATGTTAGAAGACATGGACAATGTATGCAGTTGTGATTTGAAATGATACTGATAAAATTAACATCGTCATGCCCTCCTTTACTTAAGTTTGTTATAGTGTTCTTGAAGATTATCACACCTTAGAAATATTTGTCAACCAACTTGCTGTTATTTTTTACGTTTTTCAGGAAATAATTAGCGCTTTAAAGCAATGAATTCCTATCTATCAATTATGGCGAGGCCTCATTGCGTCCGAAGGCTTTTGGCCAACAGATTTCGCGTGAAAGCGAGGCGGCAGCAACAGCACGATGCCTTTTGTGCGAAAGCGTAGCGGCAGCAAAGTGTTTTGTCTGTGCGAAAGCGAAGCGACAGCACGATGTCGGTCACTCAGGCGTTTTCACAGGATGTGAAGTTCTTAGCCTGAGTTCCTCTATTTCAGCGAATGTTTGACACCTACTGAAAAATGCAGGAAGACTTTATCGAACAAAGCTAGTACTATGGGGTCCAAATCAATTTATCGGAACATTTTTTCGAATTATCGGAACAAATTTTTGATTTATCGGAACAAATTCAATATTTATCGCCTAAATTTAATTTATCCCTCAACTTTTTTATTTATCAACCAACTTTTAAACTTTATCACCTAACTTTGTTTATTTATCACCTAACTTTTAAACTTTATCGCTTCAAGAGGTCAAAATCATGTGGTTTTAACTCTTTTTAGTATATTTGATTCCATATAACTATAGAAATATATCTAAATTGATTCTCTCATGATACACTTTTCAATATAGACATTTTAGTAAGGAGTCTTTACTTTGAAATCATTTTTAGCTGTTGGGATCGGCGGGTTTTTGGGTGCCATCTGTCGATATAACCTTGGTCAAGCATTTCAAAATACAGGTGGTTTTCCAATTGCAACACTTTGTATGAACTTAATTGGCTGCTTTTGTTTAGCGTGGCTATTTACTATGTTTACAAAGCGTACGCCTATTATTTTAGGAATTGGCACTGGTTTTTTAGGTGCCTTTACGACCTTTTCGACCTTTTCTTTAGAAACGCTATTACTTTTGCAAGATAGTAAGTGGCTACTAGCTATTCTTTATATTTTAGTAAGTGTTTTTGGCGGTTTAGCATGTGCATGGCTAGGATTTAGACTTGCGAAGGGGCGCAGCGTATGATAGTTATTGGTATCGGGGGATTTTTGGGTGCATTAACGAGATTTTATCTTGGAAAATTGATTGCTCATCCATACCCATGGGCAACATTTTTTATTAATATAACAGGTTCTTTTGCACTTGGCTTTCTATTTGCATTACAGCCAAGTGATTGGATTTGGCAGTTTATAGGGCTTGGTTTTTTAGGGGCCTATACGACATTTTCAACATTTGGTTTTGAATGTTTGCAGCTCTTGGAACAGAAAAAATGGAAGCAAGTGATTATTTATATATGCACTACCGTTTTATTCGGTTTACTTTTCGCTACACTTGGCTTTTTCCTTGTGTAGCAGCATTTATGACATACTAGAGGTGATTTTTTGACACAGCCATCTATTGAACAATTACAAGCGCTCGAAGCTGAAATTGAACAAACATTATATACATTAATCGACTTAGAACTAGAAGAAAACTTTCCAGAAATGAATACCCGCTTTGCACAATTACTTGCAAAGGTCCAGGATGCTCAGTTAATTGATTATAAACTTGACGTCCTCGTTGATCCTCAAACATTAGCAACTGAAACATGCACTCTTCTACAAAGTTTAATAGAGGCAAAGGCTAGACCACAAAAAAGACAACGACTACTAACACACCGTATGATTTTAAAAATATGGCTACGTAAAAATCAACGCTTTATGACCGAATTTTTACCACAAATGTTTTAGGCGCCTCTTGATGTCTAAAGGGCGCCTCCTTTTAAAGTGGCAATTGCTGCAACACTTCTTTTACTTTTCCTTCAATTGTTAAATCAAATTGTACTGCATGACGCGCAATATCTAAATTAATATAAGCAGTTTTTCCTTTTGTCATCATTGGAAGTTGATTGACAGGATACACTTCAAGGCTCGTGCCGATAACAAGAACAAGCTCCGCTGCTCTGATTGCTTCCATTGCATTGTTCCAGCTCACTTGTGGTAAGTTTTCTCCAAAAAGCACTACATTAGGGCGTAGTTTACCACCACAATGTACACAACTCTCTTTGTGTAAGAAACTTTCAATTGGAGCAGCTTTCTCGCAGCGATGACAACGAATGGAGCGTATCGAACCATGTAACTCCTCTACCCTTTGACTTCCTGCTAGATGATGAAAACCATCAACATTTTGCGTAGCAACTAACGATACAATCCCTCGCTTTTCCCAATCAGCTAAAATTTGATGGCCTTCATGCGGTGCTACCTTTTCCAAATTTTCTATGCGCATTTTATAAAACTCATGAAACAATGAATAATTTTGTGCCAATGCTTCTGTAGTAGCTACTGTTCGAGGATCAATATTATTCCACCAGCCAGATGTCGATCGAAAATCTGGAACTCCACTTTCGGTTGACATTCCTGCACCCGTTAAAATGACCGTGCTGTTTGATGATTGTAACCACTCACTTAAAAGTTCAATTGTCATATTTTCCTCCCCCCATCCATGGCATCACCATAAGATGTATTGGTCATTGTATGGACTTTCATTTTCACAAAAACGCGATAACTTAATACTTCGACAACAGATCAGTTTTTCCTGTAGTTCAGTATAGCTATTTCTCCCCTGCTTTCCGTCGACTCTAATTCTATCCGTCCCTTGAGATTTCTATCTGTCGGTATCGCTGTTCTTTCCGTCGCTTCGAGACTTCTTTCCTTCGTTGAGACCTTACTTTCCGTCGACGCTATTTCTATCCGTCACCTTGAGGTTTCTTTCCGTCGGTGCCCAAGTTCTTTCCGTCGCTCCGAGACTTCTTTCCTTCGTTGAGACCTTGCTTTCCGTCGCTCTGAGATTCCTATACGGCGGCCATAAAAAAACAGCTGATAAGCATCAGCTGTTCTTACTTTATATATGCTTTGATTTTAATCGTAGGTTTTTCCACATATGATAGTAAACTCCACCAGAGGTCATGAGCGCTGGGACAGTAAATATAATGGAATATGTAAATCCTTGCTCTGCAATGTGTTGAATTGTCCCAGAGGCAAATATCAAAAAATCCACAAGACCATAGTGATAGCAAGAGCAATTGATGCTACTAGATTTACAGACTTTGCAAGACGAGCTAATTTATCAATAGAAGACTCTGCATCACTATAAATAGGCGTCGTTTCTGGAGCTGCTTTAAAAATATGCATGTTAGCGCTTGAGTATACATGCGTCCAGCCACCGTAAGCAAATAGTGTAAAATACTCCTCTTCTTCATCTTTCCGTAATTTACGATAATCAATACTAAAAATAGCTTCTTCTGGCTCACCCTTTTCTAGCCCGTAGCCAGCAAATCGAAATCTTTTTAAATGCCAGCCCTTCGCCGCTTTTTCGCTTAATTTTTTCATATCGCGTGCCTCAGAAAAAGCTAAACCAATTGATGGCATATATCTCTTATTTCGCACTATTTTTCCCCCTTTGTAATCCCTGCTCTGCCAAATGAATCATAGTCTTTCTTCGTTCAATATCTTCGAGCAATATTTCACGACCTTTATCCGTTAAGACATAGACCTTTCTACGAGAATCTGAATCATCGTGTAGCTGAATAAGCTGTTCAGCTACTAGTTTTTTTATAATTGTATAAAGGGATGCTGGACCAACTACGAAAGTACCCTTTGTCGTTTCCTCAATTAAACTCATGACCGCATAGCCATGTCTCGGCTCAGTTAAGGCAGCCATAATATAAAAAACAGAATCTGTTAACTGCTCTAATGATTTCATTATTACACCTCCAATATATCAAAAAGTGATATATCGTTAAATAATATATCATTTTATGATATATTGAGCAACCTTGATCCAAAATAAAAAAATCCCCGCAAGCCATTACTTGGAGGGGATAGATAATACATGCTTTTTAATTTTTACCAAACGGGGCGATTCCACCGTAGCTGATATCTGAACATTACTTTTTTCGTGTTCTTATCTAACAATAGAAACTCATCTCCTGCTTGAATCGCATAATAGTTCTCTAATGTACGAACACCCGGATTTTTTTGCTCAGTATTCACAACACCTATATTTTGTTCCCACAAAATGCGATGGTTTTTCATATCATAAAGGAATACGATACGGTCTGCACTTTCCCGCTTCGTTTGTCGATAAGATACAATGGCTGTTTGTTGTTGCAGATCCACATCTAATACAGCCGGCTCTAGATTCTTGTATGTTTGAATAACAGGTTCAGTCAATACATGACTACTAAATTCTCGAACTTCTTCGTAATCCTTTAACGGTTGATTATGCGAAGCAAAATAACCTGGAATATCGGATTCTATGAAAAACTTTGTAGAAAGATATTTTTCCGCTTTATTATCTTCCATTAATTTGTTGCCATCAAAGCAATAAAATTTCCCATCGACACCCTCTAAATAAAGATTATTTTGCAACAAGACTATGGTATGCGAACCATTATTTAAAACATCTATTAATTGTTTGTGTTTTTTCGCAAATTCCTTTTTAGAGAGTTTTTCTTTTCCCATGTGTATATCTAATAATGAAAGATTCCCGTACTCACCGTCACGATGATGAATAAGAAGTCCTCCCATGAAATGGCCAATTAGTGTCTCTTTACTTGAAGAATATTTGGACCACTGTTTTTCACCTGTTTGCAAATTAATTGCTACTAGTTGATGATGTGAAATAATTTGAGTAATCCCATTAGTTGTACCGTTATTTTCAGATCCTTCAACCATTTGGACAGCAATTTTTTGTGCATCATCTGTATAAATAGGAGACTCGGAATTGATTGGGAAGCTTCGACCAGCTAAGCCAAAAACAATCATCAAAAGATTACCTAAAAAAGCATAAAGGATAAAAGTTATGACAAACGCAGCTTTTAGTCGGCGTTTAAACAAAACATACAATACTAATAAAAGTCCAACGCCAATGACAATGCCAAAAAAGATATCGTGGACTAGCCAACCATTAAAACGCCACGAATCAATATATCGTTGAAAAAAATTGTCCAATTCTCCTCCGCCTCAATTAATTCCTTCTATACTTGAAATAATAGTATTGACGTTCCCCGCTTTAATTACATTATAAAAGAATAATCTTTTATGACCTTACAAATTTCCACATTATATTGCTTGTACCATTTTTCTTTTCCAAATTGCTGTGCAACTAGATGTTTTGAATTTTCTTTCCATGCCTGAATAGCCTCTAGTGATTCCCAATACGATACAGTAATACCCTTCCCTTCGGTATTTCTAGCACTTTCTATACGAAGAAAACCTGGCTGTTTTTGTGCTAATTCATCCATAACTTCTGCCATCTTCGCATAGCCTTCTCCATCCTCGTCTGTTCGTTGGGATGTAAAAATCACAGCATAATATGTTTTCATAACTATTTACTCCTTCCTAAATATGTATTATTGTAAACGATAAATACTTATATGAATATCGAAATGTGGAATGCAGAAAGGATCGTGACGAATGAGTATTAATCCAAACATGGCTGAAATTGGTTCTCTTCTTGGAGAAACTTCAAGAGCTACGATGCTTGCTAGTATGATGGATGGTCGTTTTCATACTGCCAGTGAATTAGCCTATATGGCTGCTATTAAACCTCAGACTGCTAGTTTTCATCTCGCTAAGTTAGTAGAAGGTAAACTTGTTAGAGTAGAGAAACAAGGTCGTCATCGATATTTTCAATTAGCAGGCGAAGAAATTGCACAATTACTAGAATCCTTCCTAGCGATTTCTCCACCACCTGAAGTACGCTCTTTAAAACAATCAAGTCAAATGAAATTACTACAGGATGCAAGAACTTGCTATGACCATCTAGCTGGTAAACTAGGCGTTCAATTAACAGAATCATTGCTTAACGCTGGTTTTCTAAAACTAGAAGAAAAACAGTTTCTCATAACAGCTGAAGGCGCACAATTTTTTACGGATTTTGGTCTTGATTTAGATGATTTAAAAAGAAAGCGTCGATCATTTTCCCATGTATGTTTAGATTGGAGTGAACGACGTTATCATCTAGCTGGTGCACTTGGTGAAGGAATGCTGACACATTTTTTAAGCTTGGGATGGGTGACTCGTGTCCCAGCTATTCGTGCCATTAAAGTGACTGAAAAGGGACGAGCAGGCTTTAAAGAAGTTTTTAAATTTGAAATTTAAAATGGTCTATCTTCTTTCGCGGGAAGGCTAACATTCAAAGTCTCTCCGCGAATATTTTTATTAGATTTAGCTGCAAAATTACGGTTCACTAAATAGATACCAGCAATAATAAACAGCCCTCCGACAACTAACGATAGTTTTAAAGGTTCATCTAATAGTACCCAACCTGTTAACACACCGAAAAAAGGAGCTAAAAACAAAAAGGCACTCGTTTTTCCAGGGTCACTGTTTTGCAAAAGATAATACCAGCCCGCAAATTGAACAATAGACGAGAAAATACTGAGCCAAAATAAAATAAATAAAGAATGAACATTCACAGTAAAAAATGGTTGTTCTAAAACGAAGCTCGCAACTAAAAGTAATATACCACCAAAAAGCATTTGATAGGCTGATAGCACCCATGTATCAAATAACACGCCCCATTTTTTTGCTAGCAGTGTCGCAATGGCCCAAAAAACGGCCGAAAGAATGCCGAAAATAATTCCAATTTTAATTTCAACTTGTGCACCCATTGTAATCATAACACCAATAACCCCCAACAAAACACCACACCATTGATACAATCGGTATCGCACATTCGTAAATATAGTAGCAAATATGACTACAAGCAAAGGATTCGTAAATGTTAAAATAGAGGATTCACTCGCCGTAATTGTACGTAAGCTAAAAAAATACAGCCCATTACACCAGCAGTTTGAAATGCCCCTATTGTTAGAATTTTAAACCAGCCTTCTTTCGAGGTCGGATGAGGCCTTTTTAAAGCGATTACGATGACACCCATTATCATCCCTGCTAGTATAAAGCGGAGTGCAGCCAATAACAGTGGAGATGCGTACGGCAACCCCAATTTGACAACGGCAAATGAAGACCCCATTAGAAATGTTGTCAAAACTAATAATGCTATGAATTTATAAATATTCATTGTTGTCCTCCTATTTCTATGATTATTGATCATCACTAAAAGTCTGGGATGACATTTATTAAAACGGAAATCAAACCCACGTTATTGTGATAATCTTTGTTTAAGGACATTATAGACAGGAAAAAATTCAACTCTTATCGAAGTATGGAATACATAAGTTTTAATAAAGTAAAAGCGAAAGGATCATTTTCAGTTTCATTTCATTTTTTATGCGTATACTTAGCAGAATATAATCATTAGGAGGAAGCTGCCTTGAAAATATTACTAGCAGAAGATGATGCACGATTAAGAAAAAATATCGTTCATATATTAAAGAAAAAATTTCACAATGTGACGGAAGCGGAGAATGGGCAGGAAGCGCTAGACCATACGCTTACTGAGAAATATGATCTCGTTATTTTAGATTGGATGATGCCTTACATAAGTGGCATTCAAGTATGCCAACAGCTACGAAGCACTGGATTCAATGGTAGTATTTTAATGATAACTGCGAAGGACGACACAGAGGACATTATTAAAGGACTTGATAGTGGCGCAGATGATTACATAATAAAACCATTTAAAATAGAGGAACTTTTAGCAAGAGTTCGTGCATTACTACGAAGAAAAGATAAAGTAATAGAACAGGTCATTCAGATCGATCAATTACAGCTGAATGTAGATTCCCGAGTAATTTTGTACAATAATGAAGTAGTGGATCTTACTAAAAATGAATTTTTACTGTTAGAATATTTATTTATCAATAAAGGACGTGTATTAACTAGAGAACAAATTTGTATTTATATATGGGGCTACGATTACGATGTTTCGAATAATTCCTTAGATGCTTTAGTCAAGCTCGTGCGGAAAAAAATTGATGGTAGTCGATCCAAATCACCTATTCAAAATATCAGAGGCATTGGCTATAAACTGAGGGAAGACTAATGTTTCATAAAACAAAAAAATATTTATCCTATTTGTATGCAACGCTTTACTTTTTGTTATTTTCACTTTTCATTATTGTTCTATACTTTTCACTCGTGAAATTAATGGAAAATCAACAAATAAACGAACTGGAAGACTTTTATGGTAGGCAAGAGCACGATTTCTTTGAACATGTTCATGCAAACACTAAAACTTTAAGTTATGACCCCAATCGCAATTTTTTTTACTATATTTACACAAAGGATCATAAGTTTGTCCATGGTGACGAATCTTACAAAGGACTGAAGAATCAGATTGAAAAAGCATTTGGCAATAAGAAACCAAGTGAGGAACTCGTACAGCACTATGAATGGCAGGAAGAGCACTTCCTACTTCTAAAGAAGCCCATTTTCAACGACGATACTGTAGTAGGCTATATTATCGTTGGTAAATCTGTGACGTCACAGCATCACTTTTTCCAAATGACAAAGTATTTACTAATAGTATTAACCTGTATTTCTACGGTCTTAATCGGTCTACTGGCCTATTATCTAGCTGGTAAAGCGATGGTTCCTATTCAATGGTCGTTCGATAAACAAAAAAAGTTCGTATCCGATGCCTCTCATGAATTACGAACTCCACTAAGTATTTTTTATAGTTCGCTAGAAATTTTAGAAATTGAGGAAGCACATCAATTAAGACCTTTTGGAAAAGAATTGATTGCGGATTTAAAAGATGAGGCTGAAACAATGAAGGAACTCATAGATAAACTATTGTTCTTGGCAAGACATGATCAGCAGCAGGTTCCCATTCAAAAAGAAATCATACCACTATCTACTCTACTCGAAAAAGTAAGCTCGAAATTTCAAAGGATTACGCCTCCTGAAATACAGTTTTCTTCTGAAATTCAGGAAAACATCGAGCTGCTAGGCGATGCTTCAAAAATACAAGAGCTGCTTTATATTCTACTAGACAATGCGATAAGATATACAAATAGCGGAACAATAACGCTTTCGCTTTTAAAAAATAAAGACTATGTAAAAATTACTGTTGCAGATAGTGGAATCGGTATGACTGAACGAGAATTACCTTTAGTATTCGAGCGGTTCTACCGAAGTGATGCTGCTCGCCAACGAAATGGCACTGGTTTAGGTCTTGCCATAGCAAAAGCAATAGTAGAGCAACATGATGGAAACATTTACGGGACAAGCACAGTAAACAAAGGCACTACAATTCATATTGAATTCCCTATTTAATAAGGAATCGGGGCTTTTTAAACAGCCCCGATTTTAGTTAATTATTGTGTAACATTGGAAAATTCACTTTTTTCATGAACCCACTTAATGTTCTTACAACCAGTACTAACAGGGTCATCCCTCCGGAAATTACATAAAACATTATAATCAACGTAATTTCTGTATCCGTTCCTATAAGCACTCCGTGAACAAGTGATAATGCCCATGCTGGTAACACAAGAAAGTGAAGTTTTTTCCATAAGGAGCGATTCATAGTTCGAATCCATAAATCTGATGTCATGATGACCATTAAAAACAAATAAAATGCGATTGTTCCAAGGGCCGACGGTAGAGACCGATAGTTAGCTGAGAAAGGAATTAAAACCCCAACTATACTATAAGGCTCATAACGATCGATTAAAAGCACTACCATATGAGCGATTACGGTAATCAACCCTAGCCACCCCGCATTTTGATGGATATGATAAATTAAGTTTTTATGTGATTTAATAAATGAGGATTTTCTCAACAAACCAAATATAATGGAAATTGTGAAGTAAAAATACGCTAACAACCCTAATAACCGAATCCATTCCCACGTACTTATGATCATTTATTTCACCCCTGTCATTTTCCAATTTGCTGCTTGCCCATCTTTAACAATGAAACGGGCACTTTGTTGACAACAATTATTTTCAAACCATTGCTGCAATTCACGCTCATCCATAAGAAAGCAAAGTTTCGCCCCAACCTCTGCATCACATAAAGAGGACGTTACGACTGAAGCTTGTAATACTTCTGTATTAGCGATTTCACCTGTTTGTCCATTTAATACATGATGTTTCTTCATTGTTCCTTGCATCCAGCTTCGATATACCCGATTAGATGTAGCAATGGCGCCTGTTTTCATTTTAATCGAGCTAATTTCCTTGTCTATATTCAAGACATCTGCAACACCGATTGTCCATGTCTTTTCCCCAGAAGACCACATTTTCATATCCCCTCCCCCGTCTATTAATCCGAAATCAGGCGATACCTCTTGCTCAAGCCAATTCGCCAATTTTTCAATCGCATACCCTTTAGCAAATCCACCTAAATCAATTTCCTGCTGTGCCACCCTCATTATTTGCTCATCGCCTAGAAATTCAAATGGTTGCTCTGCCATTAGGAGTTTGTTTTGAAATGCCTTACCTTTAGCTGAATCAAATGGGAAAGAATGATGGTAGCCATGATGTTCTAATTGACGTTTAAGATATGGAGAAAATAAACCATTAGAAAGTTTATAATAGCGATTCGCTTGCACTAAACAATCATATAGGAACGAACTAGTGCGGAGCGTTTTTCCAATTTCTAAACTATTAAGTTGTGATAATTCATTATTTGATTGAAATCTTGACCATTCTTTTGCTACGTATTGAAGCCAATTCTCTGCTTTTTCTTTCCATACGAAATGAGCCACTTTTGGCATAGCAATATAAAATTCAGTATTCATTATTTGTAAAGTTAGTGTATCCACACGCCCCACTCCATTACGTTCTTTTCGTTTTGCGCTCGCTTTTGACAGAAGATTGCCTTGTCACTTCAAAGTTTGTCCAATCTAGTTGTACTAGTTCTTTTTCTTTTTTTGTAATATTTCCCTGATCTACTCCATGAATATTATTTGTGCGTGTAGAATCGGCTTCTGCTGGGCTATTGATTTGGGATAGTATTGCTGCTGATAAAAGTAGCCCCGATGCCCCTAATATCCATTTAGCTTTTTTAGGATCTTTCATAGTGCTTTCCCCCTAATTCATAATTGGCTGGCAGACAAACGTTTGGTTACTTTCTTGCCATTCAGCTATATAACCTAAGCCATTCGTTATTGTACTAATAGGTACATATAATTCTTCATTCACATAAAACGCTTGTGCAGGTGATGGTGTTTTCACATTGTTATCATATACAACGTTAGTTCCTGCACGGTAAATCAATTCATTTTTTTGATGTTGGATATTTAAAATCTTACTTGCTTTGTAAAAGGTTGCTTTTGCTCCTAAAACTTGAGCTACTGCTTTTCCTGGCACAAAAAATTCCCCGTCTTTTGGTATTACAAAAAAGCTCAGCTCCTTATTCGTACCTTCTACCTTGAACGTAACCTTTTGGGAGCTTGTAAAAGGTAATACTTCTTTATCAGCTGCAACTGTTCGTGTCCAAATATTCCATGTCCCTTTTACACTTACAGCATCTTGAAAATAGTAAGTTTCACCTTCTTCTTCATCGTCATAGTAAAAGTTCTCATCGTCATCGTCATCATCGTCGTCTTTATAGTCCTTATATTCTTTATACTTTTCATGTTTATGATCGTCTGCATGTACGACTACATCATTTGTAAAAAAACCCGCTAATATAAGAACTACAACAAGGCTAATTTTTTTCATCCTCATCTATAACACTCCTTTCCTTTATCTTCATTCTAGGTTTTAAAAATGATACGAGACTGAATTTTTTAAACAAATTTTTACAGACAAAAAGCCATTTCTATGGACAGATTCCTCTGCACTTAAAAATGGCTTTGTTCATAAGGCGATTATTACAAGATTCCAATCAGAATACTTAAAATCTTTTAGTCAATGAAAATAGAAATACATTCACCCTTTGATAATCTTGAACTAGGTTTAATGATTTGATCATTTAATTGAATCATACCTTTTTCAATTTTTTTGATGATCTTTGATCGGCTCCAATCCTCAATTTGATTTGCAAGCACTTTATCAATTCGATGTTTTCCTGTCACATCATCTAGTACAATGTGTATTATCTTTATTCCTTGTTCTGCTAAGCTAGATATCGCAATCGTTGGCAAAATTGAAAATTCCTCTTTCTGGTCTTCCGTTTCAACAACATGCTCTGAGAACGTTTTATAAATAGTTAACTTTTTATTCCAATTATGATTGTTTTCGCATTTTAAAATTGCATATTGATAAATATTTTTTCCATTTGCGTTATGCCTTCGTACAGTTGTATCCGTAAAAACAGATAATGTTCCACACATTTTACAGTGCTTCTTGACAGTTCGTTCTGGTAATTGAGAAAGTTTCCAGCGAAATGTAATATTTAACATGTATCCTTCACCTCTTAAGATAAAGGTACGCAAGCATCTATTTGGATATTTCGCAGTACAATGTGAAATTTCGTAAATAAATAAAAAAGGAGATCCTGCACAAGGACCTCCTGACACATTGAGACTACAGGGTTGCTCTGTTCCTTTGTAATCATACTACCCCCTTGAAAAAAACATTGTTTTTTGAGGGGTATGCTATCCAATTTATTGATCATTACAAAGTAAAGTTTGGCATACGTGTTCTCCTGTATCCTTTCCATCCAAATAGAATTATCCTTATTTTACCACATAATTACATTTATATACAATTAGAAGGGTATTCAATATTTTCACCTTCACAGAGCAAATCTTATTACACCTAGCCTATTGTCTAGCCCTAATTCTAAAAAAAATTTAAGTAGGATAATTACCCCCTTACTTTCTACAACCATACATATTATAGAAATAGAAAGGAGGAATATTTCATGGGATACAATTGCGGTGGCTCTTCAGGCGGCTATGGCGGTTCATCATTCGTTCTAATTGTCGTTCTATTTATTCTTTTAATTATTGTCGGCGCTAGTTTCATGTATTAATCTTCGGAACCTTTTTGTTCACAGCATAGAAAAATAGGATTAAGCTAATTAACCTTACAACTCCTTCTTTTAGGGTCACTTTTACCAAAGTGATCCTTTTTCATGTTAACCTGCCTGTGGAATTCAAAAAAATCTATCCCTCTGTCTTCTTTAATTTCATGTAATAGCATTCAATTCGTTTAGATTTATTATATTGTTAAAATGAACTGATCACCAATTACCTTTTAATTTCAAGTGTTATCACGCCCTTTTCAATAAATATTTAAGCACTGTATAGTTAATAATCAATATCCCTTTTGATTACGATGCATAGTATAAATTAAAGAAGGGGGGGAATTATTATGTCTCAAAATTGTGGTAGTGGAAGTGGAAGTGGTGGCGGTTATGGTACAGGTTCAGCATTCGCGCTAATTGTTGTTCTATTCATTCTTTTAATTATTGTCGGCGCTAGTTTCATGAAATATTAATATCCAATACCGCCACTAATGCTCATAACTTGTGTAAGGTAATACTAATATAACCTTACAACTTCAAATTTGTACTAAGGGTCACTATCCTCCAGTGACCCTTTTATACTTCCTCTGCCAATGTTCAGCGCCTATAGTTACGTTCTTAATCATCTAAATCTATTTTTTTCAACATTTTACTAATGCATCCTAAGATAAATATCGCAACACTTTTTGACAACTATACATAGTATAAAGTATAAGAAAGGAGGGATTTACTATGTCTGAAAACTATGGTAATGGCTATGGCAATGGCTCAGCATTTGCGCTAATTGTTGTTCTATTCATCCTTCTAATTATTGTCGGAGCTAGTTTCATGAGATATTAATACCTAATACCGCCGCCTAAACTGCTCATAACTTGTGTAAGGTAATACTAATTTAAACTTTTATATCTTTACTAAGGGTCACTATCCTCCGGTGACCCTTTAAACATTTCCCCTTTCGATGACAAATTTAACCTTTAAAAGCAAATTAATAAGCCACACCTTGTTATATGTGACTTTATCATATTTAGCTATCCTTCTAATCTTTTCCTTTTAAATACAGGAACTGAGGCAAGATTCTGGACATACAAAAGTAAAATTTTTGTTTTGTGGTAACGACCATTTATGGAGTGTTCCACGTCTCGTGCAGCCAGTAAAAGCGAAAAGAACCTATGATGCTGTAAAGCCTGATGCGCCAAAAATATTTCCGAATTTTCAGCGCTGTAGCTTGGCACATACTTTTGCAGTCGTTGGGCGCTAGAAGCCTATAGTCCTTTTGATTGTACCAACCTTCAATGTATGTAAATAGCGCCAATCTAGGTGTTTCAGAATTTTCATATCGTGTTCAGTATACTTCTACTTATTTCAATATCGCAGTCATAAGTATTTCTCACATACTAACTTTTTAATCTGTTTCTACTTCGTCTTTATGTTTTTTTCAAATCTCATGATAATAAACTACGAAACATAACTTCCTAATCATATTATAGAAATGTAAAGCAAATATGCTTTGCACTCCGAATTCCTTCTTAGGGTCACTCCATCCCAAGTGACCCTTTTAAAATTTCTAAGAGGAGTGAATTATCATATCCCTCCATAGTATCCATGTTTGAAAATGTTCAAAGTAAAGAGGATCAATTACTAAACGTTTCTGGTGAATAAATAGTACTTCTTGTCCTTTTAAACCATTGGTAAAATAGTAAATAAACAAGTCCGATTTCAATTGCATCCCCGCCGTAATACATAATCATACCTCCAAGTTCTGCCTGTTCAATAGGTACATGATTAGGAGGATACGCATAAATATGTTTGGACAATATTGAATGAGCCGTTATAGCTACTAATAAAACGATTGAGCGAAAGACATAAGATACTTGGTGTGGGGTTGGATCGATATAGATAAAGGCAATGGTAAACAAATAACCTGCTAGAAAAATATGAATGTGAATCAAAATAAATATAAGCGAGCTTTCATGCATCATGGTAAAGAGTGGTGTAGTATAAAGCAACCATAAACCACCTACATTAAGAATAGACGCTACGATAGGATTGCGTACAAAACTAAAGGTAGAATTTTTTAATATGGAGGAAATAAAACGAGCCCTTTTCACGGGGATTGATCTCAACAGTAGAGTTATCGGAGCCGCTAGAGCAATAAGGAGCGGAGCTAGCATTCCAAGCAATAGATGACCAATCATATGTGCTGAAAAATTAACGTGAGTGAGCTCTACAAATGGACCGATTAATGTAATGATTGCGCATAAATGCCCTAGAATCCAACTTAATGTGCGAAAACGTGACCATCTTTTTTTATGCTGATTAGAATAAATAACCGCAACAATATATGAGATAAGGGAAATAAGAAACGGCAAAACTAATATTAGCTGTACAATTATGGAGAAATTTTGGGTGTAAGTTTCATGTGAATGCAAAGTTGAATCCTCCTAATACTTTTGTTGATTAGTTTGTATTAGTAAAACAATACCTATCACTATTAAAATTGCTGCTAATACATTCCAAACTAAATCATAAGGAAGAATATCGACGTTGTAGCGGATTTGATGTAACTTCATGAACTTGTGCTGAATGATTCCATCGTATAGTTGAAACGCTCCTGCTCCTAGAAAAATCCCTCCAAGCCATCTTTTTAACCAAAATCCATGTTTTCGATGAAGATCGGCGAGTAAAAAGGCTGACCCAATCGTGGCAAAAAAGCTAAAGGCATGAAATAGTCCGTCTGAGACTAATCCAATATCAGCTGTAGATTTATCATAGAAATGATGCCAATGTAATAATTGATGAAAAAGTACTTCATCTATAAATGCCACGACACCGAGACCAAATAATAAGCCCGTCCACATATTTTGTTGCCTATAATGAAAACGATTTTCGTGTTTATAATTATTTCTTTCATTCTTATTTAATATGGTCAACCTAATCACCTCAGTTTTTTTATTAGTTTATCCATGAAGTTAAGAAATTCAAACAATTTACAGAAGTGTTTTCTATCCCCTTCTATTTTACATCCATTTCTTCTTAGATTCCCCAAAAATAGAAATCACCAACACTTACCGTAACCACATTTGTGGATTTTCTTTAAAATCCAAAGTCATTGTTTGTATTTTTTTCAAAATTCTCTAAGTATACTTAATTGCTAATTAGGAAATTCTATAATTATCGATACATTATATTTAAAAGGCTGGGGATATTTTTAATGGAGTCAATATGGTTAGAGTATGCCTGGGCATTGCTAATTCTAATAGGTTTAGAAGGATTATTATCGGCGGACAACGCTCTAGTACTGGCGGTTATTGCCAAACATTTACCCGAAGAACAGAAAAAAAGAGCTATTAATTACGGAATCCTTTTGGCTTTCATTTTCAGATTTGCTGCACTTTTTGCGATTTCCTTCATTGCGAACGTCTGGCAAATCCAAGCAGTAGGAGCAGCCTATCTGCTTTATCTGGGATTAAATCATGTCATTAAGTCACTGTTTGGGAAAGATAATAAGAATGCTCATAACGACAATGCAAAGGAAGTCGCTGGAAAAGGTTTTGGTCCAACTGTTGGGAAGATTGCATTAGCTGACCTTGCTTTTGCAATCGATTCAATACTAGCTGCAGTTGCTCTAGCTCTCGGTCTTCCCGATTCTCCCCTAGATGATTTTGGAGGTATGGATGGAGGGCAATTTATTGTTGTTGTTCTTGGAGGGATTGCTGGACTTGTCCTAATCAAATTCGCTGCAACATGGTTTGTGCAACTACTTGAAAAACGTCCAGCATTGGAAATAACAGCATATGCAATAGTTGCATGGGTTGGTGTCAAACTAGCTATAATAACTCTCTCCCATGAGGATATAGGTATTTTAGATCCCCACTTCCCTCATAGTACTGCCTGGACTACGATTTTCTATGGAGTATTAGTAGGTATTGCCCTAATCGGATGGTTTGCACCTAGGAATAAGTCAAAACCAAATGGGTAGAAGATCTAAATTGAAGCCCTTTTCCAGAGCAGTTTTTCTATATTGAGTTAACGGGAGATTAGTTTGAAAAGTATTTGCATTTAGGATTATGAGCATATTTTCACATGTGGATAATCCTGAAAATTGAGACTCCCACCACTCAAGGGACAGGCTGACTCATGTCAGTGAGATTGCTGAGTAACTAAGCGTTCGCAGTCCATTTCTGTTTTGAACAGCTCTCAAGACTGGGGTATCCCATTATTCCCCCTCCCTATCCAATGCAAATAGCAGCTAGGGCTACGCTACTGTTACCATAGCGTAAAGTTGGTCTCGTTCGATATGTTTAGCGCCCTTTCCTTGACGACACATATTGTTTTACCGTTAACATGAATTAGGCTATCGAACCTTACACAAAATCCAATTATCAAAGAACGAGTTCGTTTTAAACGACTTTGGCTTTCTCGTTCGGAAAATCTGTAAAAGGTTCTTGATGTTCATGCTTTATGAGTACCACAGTCGGGATAAAACTGGTTCAATGCTATAAAAACGCGAGAAATCAATTTTAGAAACATTGATCTCTCGCGCTTTTCTGATGTGACATTTTTAATTTTTATTTAAAAATAAAACCCTTTAATATCAAACTCATCTTCTTGAAGTGCTTGCAAATGGCAATAATTAATTAGATTCTACATCCTCATCTTTGGAATAATTATACTTAGAACGATCAACTGGCGTATAATCTGTTGGCTTATGGAATCTTAATAAATCACCATTCACGACTTTATCTGATAGATGCAATTTAAGATTTACTTGATCTTTGATAGTTTTCGCAAACTCTAATTGACTATCATCTAGTAGTAAACCTGTTTTATTATCATAAAATTTTTCATTAATTGAATAAATCGTAGGACTGACAAAATTGCCATTTCTAAATGGTACAATTTCCTCGTGCTCTTCTGATAATAAGTCTGAACCAAATTGAACAAATTTTTGCGTATCAATTCCCAGTAAATGTAATAACGTTGGAAGAAGGTCTATTTGACCACCATAAGTATGGTTAGCTCCACCTTGCATTCCTGGAACATGTATAAATAATGGTACGCGTTGTAAATTAGCATTTTCATAAGGTGTAATTTCTTTACCAATGACTTGCTCCATCGCCTCATTATGATTATCTGAAATACCGTAATGGTCACCATAAAGAACAATCATCGTATTATCATATAAGCCTGATTCTTTTAATTGGTTGAAGACTTGTTCGATTGCTTCATCTGCATAACGTGCTGTTTGGAAATAATTATCTACACTTGCATCTCCAGTATTAGCTTTATCAATTGTTACTAAGTCTTGATTCATTTTATACGGATAGTGGTTCCCTACCGTAATTAATTTCGTATAAAAAGGTTGTGGTAACGAACTTAAAAAACTTTCAGATTGATTAAAGAATGGTTTATCTAGCAAACCATATTCAGCCATGTTATCTGTAGAACCAGTGTCATAATAACTTGCATCAAAGAATTTGTCATACCCAAATGATTTATAAATCTCATTTCGATTCCAGAAGCTTCCGTTGTTACCATGGAATACAGCAGATGTATAACCATAATCTTTTAAAATACTAGGAGCTGCTTGGTACGTATTTTGTGCTTTTGTAATAAAGGCAGATCCTTGTGGTAACCCAAATAAAGAATTTTCAAGCATAAATTCTGCATCAGAAGTTTTACCTTGACCTGTCTGATGGAAGAAATTATCAAAATACATTGTATTCTTATCTTTTGCTAATGAATTTAAGAACGGTGTAACTTCTTCACCGTTTAACTTATAATCGATCAAAAAGTTTTGGAATGATTCTAAATGTAAATAGACGACGTTCATTCCTTCTGCTGCACCAAAATATTCTGCATTAGGTTTGGCGTAGTTAGATTTTGTATAGTTCATTACTTCTGTAATATCATTACTATCCGCCAAAGCTCTCTGTGAAGATGCTTTCATCGTTTCTACTGAATCATAAATCGTATAGTTATACATTCCTAGATATTTAACAATATAGTTTCTATCGAAACCTCGAGATAATAATTGCGGACGGTCAGCTTCAGCTAGTCCTAAATTTAGGACGGATATTGCCAATGCAAATGCAATGATTGCCGTTGCTTTTTTATATCCTAAACGATTAGACTCTTTTTGTATTTTTCTTGAGAATCGTAGGTAAAACATTACAAAAACATCTACAAAGAACAAGATATCATAAGGTTTTAGTAAAGAAAGAACACTACCACCTAAATCTCCGAAGTTCTGCGTTTGGGTAACAGTAGGTAATGTTATGAAATCACTAAAAAATCGGTAATAAACAATATTAGCATATAAAACAATAGACATTAGAGTGTATACTACAACTAGTGAGGTATATTTTCTCTTACCTGTAAATAAAAAGGCAATTCCTAGAAATAGCATTGCGGAACCTAGTGGATTTATTAGTAAAAGGAATTGTTGAAGTACTCCTTCTACTCCTAGTTTAAATTGTGCTGTTTGAGCGATGTATGTTTTCATCCATAACATTAAAACAGCTAATAAATATATCCCTAAAAATTTATTTAAAAGGCCATCTTTTTTACTTAATAAATTTTTCATTTTTACACCTACCTTAAACTTACTTACTTAAATCTAGATATATATTAATTTAGATTATAAGTATTTCATTAAAAAAATGTTACTTCACAATAGCTTTTTTCGCAGCTAATGTAGCTTACTCCCCATTTAGATTTCTGTCAAGTTATTAAATATCAAAAAAAATCATGTTTTCTTGATCTCCGACAATAGTAATTTTAAAACACAATTTTAATTTTAACAATTTAATTTTGGTGACATGAAACTTATAATTTTGTAAGGTTTAGTTTCAATATATATAAACAAGTATTACTGGACACTTTGAAGAAAGAAACTATAAAAAGGGTCACTTGGGATAGGAGTGACCCTCAGTAACAAAATTCGGAGGTGTAAGGCTAAATTAGCTTTACATTACTATTAATATGTCGCGATAGCGTTTTTGAATAGTTCATAGCCTGAGAAAATAGAATTAAAAATAAAAAAAGCAGCAATATGAACGCCTAATAATAATTGACTTTTATAGAACCATTTTTAAACAAGTAGCTTAATTGTTAGCTGTTCTTTTTATTGCACATTAGAAACGTTCATATCAAATATCAGCTCTCTACTATAAACGGTCATTTTTTTAATAAGATTTTTTAAGGTATGTATAAAAAGGGTGTAGCTTTAGAATGAAGATTCATTAAAAAATTCTCTTCAACCTTTATTTATCATCAAATGCAAAAACACTCCATTTTGAAAAAGATTGATAGAAATGACGTTAATTATGAGTCTTATTCAACGAAAGCAGCCGTTAGTGAAGAAGAATTTTTTAGTCAGAAATAACGATTACATTTTCTGCAACTTGCTTTTGTCAGTAAAATTTGGGTTTTCAACTAAATCAAAGGACACTTTTTGACCTTGTTTAAGGAATCTGAATCCATTCAGAAATCTTTCTTTATCAGGTAAAATCGAACTGAAATGAACATAAACATGGTTTCCATCCTCACCGTCAAGCATGATACGACCATAACCCTTTTCTTCTTACCATTTAACAATTCCCTCTCGTTTCATATCTGTTCGGCCTCCAATTCATTTTTTTAACTAAACTACTTCGTTACCTGTTCTCCCCCTTATTATTACTTTCTTATAGCACTAAACCTCATCTTTATTTGAATAAGAAAAAAGAGATATATGTGCAACTCAATGTAACTTCAAGTAAAGCACCCGTTAATTAAATAAGCCTATTTTATTGAACGTCGTCAATTCTTCCCATGAATTTTGGTATGGTCCTCAAAGTAGAACAATGAATAATCTTTTCTAATGTCTACTGTAAACGAGAAAATTTCCTTTGTTGATATATCCTCAAGAAGAATTTCAAATAACCCCATACCTCTACGGTAATTAATTTCCACAGCTTGTATGTTCTCTCTACTTATTTCGTAATTTGTTTCAACATAGCTTGCTGCATAATTATATGCGACAGCACTTCTCTATTTAGAGTCATAATATGTGTTACAAATAAAAATAACAAGTAGACAAAATATTATATTGAATATTATTACTTTCTTCATTTTACACCCTTATTCTCATCTTAAACTACCCTCACCCGTTAGCCATCCATGTAGCGAAAAATCGGCGCTACACCACAGAAAATGAAAGACGATTACGTTCTTTCATGGGAGTTTAATAAGAACAGAGACGCTTCTTCCACAATCGCGCCCGATTACTGAAATCGTTATTCAACTAATGCAACAGTTAATTAATCTTTATTAACAAACTCGTAGACTTCTTTAACCGAATTACTTGATAGTGTGTAAATAGTGTGCGTGTCTTTTGTATTCATTATGGTTCCAGATTCCTCTGTAATCCAAAGAAAATAAGTTTCTTTGCCACTACTAAATTGATACTGTGGTTCTGTTGCTATGTTGACTACACCAGGCTCTTTTTTTGATTTGCTTACTGCCTTTTCAAATATAGCTATTTCTTCCAATTCTAATTCTAAATCAATCGCTTTAGTGTTAATGTACGCTTCCTCTTCTACATTCTTTTTAGTTATTGGTTCGCTTGTTTTTGTTTCTGGCTCTTGAGAACAGCCGACTAATGCAAAATTAATTATTGCAAATAATAAAAATATCTTTTTCAAAATATCCTCCCCTTTAATAATTTGAACATTAATTTTTGAATAAAGTTTCAAATCTTCCAAGCTTTTTAAATATAAACATAGATGCCTATTTCCCTTAAAGGTGTTATTCCGCAATATGGCCCTTTCCATGAATAAAGAAGCTTTCCCTATTACGGAAAAGCGCCCGATTGTTGTATAGCCCCTGTAATTGAAGTATAGGAACGATAAAACTGGTATACAGCTTAATAAATTGTCTCTATATACAGGTTTTTATTCTGCTAACACACTCTGAAAAATCTCGAAAAGTCCTATCGTAGCTTTGTTTATATAGCTTTGCATAAAAAGCTGTAAAAACAATAGTCCTCGTAAAAAGGCACGAACGTTGAATTAACAACATTCGTGCCTTTTTGGTGTGTTTCCAAACTTTCATTTTGGAACGTTTTTTTAATGTAAATCTTATAAATATTCATTGTAAAAACTATTCTACGGATTATATGATATAGGATTAAAATTGAAAACTAATTTTATTCTTTACTAGCAAACCATTTTTCACTTAAGTATTGAGAAAACCCGAGAATAATCGTAATACTAATGCCAATTAAAATAAATCGTATATCATTATTAGGTAAAATTCTATTTATGATAAAAACAAAAATCATTACAATAAGTGCAAATGTTATTGAAAATAATATTTTTTTCAGCATTCGTTACACCAACTTTTTTTGATATATTGTTTATTATACCAATTTTCAGGTTGTTTTCTCAATGGTATTAAGCTTCCCAAAGCGTCGTTTGGTCACATTTCTTAACTTAGCGTTGTAAATCCCCATAATTTTGAAGGTACTCCTTGTTGCACTAAACTGCCACGTTCGTAAAATCACACCTATCAACTGAAGGAATATCTTGCTATATCCGGCAAGCACTTAAAACCAGCCAGTCTTGCACATCGTATCCGCTTTATGAAATCATTTTTTCGTTGGTCTCATGAAGAAGGATACCTGAGTAAGAATCCAACTTCCAAAATTAAAGAACCGAAAGTAGGAAAGCGGATACCCATCTGCACCTTTAGTTCAATAAAGAACACGTTGGTACAAGAAGCGATGTCTACTTGAACAATCACCTCTTAAGTTTCCGTGTATGTATTAATTAACAAAATTAAGCACCAAAATGAATCAACCATTTATCTTCTTTTATTGCTTCAGCAATTTTTTTCATCAATTCTTCAAGTTGTTCTGATTTGTAGTCGTCGTTTGCCTCACGCACAATATTTAAAAATTGTGCGTGAGAACTCGGTGGTATCAATGTTATTCCAAAATAGGAGAGATTGTTATAAGGTCTATTTGTGCTGTGTGCAAATGTTTTTAGATTATCTATTTTTTTACCAAAGTCCTTAGAAGATAGTTCATCAATAAGATCGCCATCCACACTTATGCAATCATATTTTTCAGGTTCATAATGAATATACTCTTTATCTTTTTCTATACAAGCAACTATTCCAAACTGGTGAATATAAGGCATATTAATACATCTCCTAATTTTTCAATTTGTATCGGCTAGTTTTCCATACAAACTCCTTTATGTTCCTCTATTATACATAACGTTTTTCACATTATCTCACAACACTTTCTTGTTCATTCTTGTACTAACCTGCACCTTTAGTTCAACAAAGAAAAAAGGCTGCATACGCAACCCAATGATTTTTACCTAATCATTAACATATATTTACCCCTGGAATATATGTTAATTCATTCATATGTTAATTCATTCATATATTTATTATTTATAGTGTTCAAGATAATTTCCTTTTTCAAAAATCTCTTTTGAACTTAGGGCAGTCCATTCCTCAGGTGTTACATTTGGATGCAAATCAAGATAGGATTTAACCATCTTGTAGCCTTCACTGTAACCGTAACCTATCGGTAACCCTTTACCACCATGTAAAATTTCTAATGTTCGATTAAAGTCGTAGTTATTTAAATCAGGTTCAACTTTAGACCACAATTCCTTGTTGTAAGTAAAATCCATTGGTATATAGCCAAAGTATTCGGGATAAACGGACCTTTCAAACATGACCGCTTTTCCTTCGAAGACAATATTATCCAAAATAGAAGGCCAGCCATTCTTACTGAAATACTTTTCCGCCCAAACACTGTGATGGTATTCGTGGGCAACGGTTAACTTTATACTATCATCCAAAACATTTAGATTAAGCGGGATGATAATTTTGCCCGCCCCAACTGTGAATGCTGTACTATTATTGGTGAAGGAAGGGAATACGCAAACTGCGACATCACTCTGAGAGGGTAAGAGGTCTGCGGATTTCAAAAGAGATTCTTGAATGAGTTGATTGATTTCCGCTTTACGATTCTCCATTTTTTCACTTATAACTTGTATTTCTGTTAACCCTTTAGGAACCGTATTAAGAAGGGTTTCTGCCATATGTAGGTATTCTCCATTTTCAAAACAATCCTGGTATATGGGTTGAATGATTTCTTTATTATATAGTTCCAAAGTTTCCGAGGTTAAAAGATTCGGATTATCTTTGACCTTTTCAATATACGGATAAAACAGCTGATTGACATGAATGATTTTGTATTTTTGTCTGGTTTGAGGGTGTTCAAATGAGTACACAATCTCTTTGTAATCTGTTATTTGCTCTTTCTCGTGAAGTTGGTTCTCACCTTTTTCTATTTGAGTGCAGGCAGTAAGCGTTAGACCTGTAATAATTAAAATTAATACTGCAACACCTTTGAGATAATTAATCAATAAAATCCATCCTTTGCAAGAAAAATATAAAAAATCCCGACTATTCAAACACACAAATTACACTATATCCCAATTATTGTTTACCTAATATTTTGAAATTTCTTAAACAACTATCCTGCCCCATTAGTTCAATTAGAAAAAAAGAGCTGCCTATGCAACTCAAGGATCTAAGAAGTACTGCTATAGTGGTAATGTTGCACCAAACAACTCGTCTTCCTGATTAAGATAATCCAAAACACTCTGTATATCCTCTACATTGTAACTTTTAACAACTATCATATGCTTTATGTGAAGTCCTGTTGGATATACATTTGGTTGTTGTAAACAGTTTCTTAACCGTTCTGGAGTATAAAGAATACACCATCTTTCACTTCCGTCACTCATTTTCAAACTTATTTCTATCCAATTTGTTTCATTAGCGTCATTTGATACTTCATCATCAAAATTCCAACTTATTAAGTCTATGACGTCCTCACTATTCACATTAAAAAGGTATAATGGAAACCATCTTAATCGTCCATTGTCACATTTAATACGAACCATTTCTTTATCATTCTCTATATCCATTACTTGGTATGTATTTCCTCTTGTTAATGCTTCGGAATATGCACCTTGTTTTCGACAAATCAAATTCTTATTTTTCATAAAACCCCAGAATTTAGCGAAAATGGAATGTGAACCTTACAATTAATATTACCACGTTATTCAACTATCCTGCTACGTTAGCAAAATAAGGAAAAAGAGCTGTCTAAAACAGCTCAATGAACTTCAACTAAAGCATCCCGTTAGTTTAATAAGAAAAGCAAATCTAATTAAGAATAGTACATACTTATGATACGGTTCACCTTAATGTAGTTAGTTTCCATTTTCTATATATATCCTTACCAGCGATTCTTCGCTATTTTCACCAAGACAACGTATAATAAGAGAAGCAGAAGAAGAATTCATTTTTTCTCTAGTTAAAAAAAGAGGTGCAATTACTTGAAACAGTTTGAAACAGCATTACCTGAGCAGTATGAAACATTAAAAAAACAGGCCAATTATACGTCTAGCTGGCGAGAGCGTTTAGGCGCAGTCGAAATGTTATCGGCTTATCAACATGACAAAATCTTAGATTTATTAAAAAATCGTATGCAGCATGATACTGTCTACAAGGTGCAATTAGCAGCCTATGAAGCACTTGTGGCGCTTGGCGAGGACGTAGAGAAGCCATCACCTGCACGTTTTGATATTATCAAAGGAACAGACAAAATTTTCCTGCGGGTTAAAAAGAGCTTGCCGAAGGACCATACAGTGGCAGACTTTGCGGATAAACTAAAACGTATGCGTTTAGATGTCTTTGATGCATATGAAGGCGACAAAGGTGTACAATTTATGAACTGGTTAGAGGAACGTTGGGCAAAACTGTAATCAGTAGTTTTGCGATTTATGAAGGAAAGTCATTCTCTCCGCTTGTGGAGGGAATGGCTTTTTCTGTTGGTTTTGAATAAAGTTTGATTAAAAAAGTTCCACAAACACTAATTAAGAAAAAAAGACGGGATTGCTGTGGAATCCCATCTTGAAGTAAAGTCTTCGTTAGTGAAGTAAAAATTCTATTTTAATGCATTTATCTTTCAGTTTCGTAATCATTAATAATTACGTTTATAATATTACATTGTTCATCCGCAACTGCTTTGTTAGATTGTTTATTATAGTCGTAGGTCATCAAAGCCTTTCATAAAGCCCAACCTCTTGCTCTATTCCAAGTTTCTTCATCAACATTCAATGCATTCTTAAATGCCTTTCTGCTTTTGTCATCAAAGAACGTCCAAGCCATTGCAGCATCGCAAGAAGGATCTCCTACCCCCAATATCCCAAAATCAATAACCGCACGTAATTTACCATCTTTAATTAATATATTTCCTGGAGCTATGTCACCGTGGACCCAAACAGGTTCACCAGCCCACTTTGATGTTAATGCCAATTCCCAGATTTCCTTCAATAAGTGTTTATTAAAAGTAGTTACATCATTATTAATGGCATCTCTACACTCATCATCGTATACAACAATATCACCGCCTCTATAAAAATTATATTCCCCAGCTATGGGACCTCCACTGGCGTCAATAGATTGTAATTCAACTAAACCCCTCCAATTCATTCGCAAATTGATTTTTAATTTCTAAATTAGACCACTCTGGAAATTGGCTATTTATTAACTTCGAAACTAAATCTACGTCTGTTTTTATCATTTAATTTCTCCCTTTAATTTGATTACATTTAATGTACCATATACTTACTACTACAAGGATTTCTTATTCCACTATCTTGCACCGTTAGATCCATAAAGAAAAAAAGAGCTGCCTAGGCAACTCAATGATATTTAATTACGCACCCGTTAGTTTAAGAAGAACACAGTGGCAGTCTAGGATAGGAAAAAGTCTTAGATTGCCACTAACTTTTTGAACTACTGCACTGAACTATGGGACTCTATATCAAAATCCACATCCTGAATAAATTCGATAACCTCTCCATTAGGACTATGGACTAGAGCGTTTCTGATAATAAGAGGAGGCTCTCCGAGAGTTAGATAGTCTGCTTCCACACAAGGTTTTGCCCCATGGGCAAGTGCCGTTTGAAACGCTTTGTCGACATCTTCCACATAAAACGCTAGGTGAAGCATAGCTCCGTAAGCAACTTCCTCTTCCGACTGAGCTTTCTTCCCTTGTGCTGGAATGATAGCTTCGTCATCAAAAACCTCGAGACATGTTCGGCCGTCGGGAGAGATCAGCATCGAAGCTTCCTTGATTTGAAACGAAGGAAGGCTCCAATGATGTCCACGCTTAAATCCCAATGCTTCAATGTAAAACCGGATTGTTGCCGGATAATCTTTTGCCTGAATTGCAATATGAGCAAGACCTTTGATATTCAAATATAATTTCCCCTTTCTAATGAATTTAGTATAGAATAGTGTTGCAAGGAAATACATACAATAAAAAAGGAAATTATCGAATTACACTTTCCAAAAATAACGAAAATCAATTAATTTTATTTATTTTCGAAAATGCATTAGGAGGAATTATATATGGAACATTGGATGGATGAAACTGATTACCACATCTTGGGTCTTCTTCAGCAGAATGCACGTATCTCCATTTCACAAATAAGTAAAGAAGTGTCCATGTCCCAGCCCTCGGTAAGGGAACGAATAAAAAGGCTTGAGGAGAAAGACATCATCTCGGGTTATACGGCAACCTTTCGCCATCAGGCACTAGGTCGAGGGTCCACGGCATTCTTTCTTATTAAAACAGAGCAATGTCAAGCACTGGTGGATTTTTGCGAACGAAATCCCGTTGTAACCGATATGTTTCGAATTAGTGGTGAATACAATTACATGATCAAGATTCAGACTGCTTCCATAGAGGATATTGGTCAATTTCAAGATTCTATTATTAAATTCGGACCATCCAAGTCCCTTATCAGCTTGAAAAACCTGATTGAGAATCGGATTCTACTACAAGAATCTTCATTACCATTTCCTACTAAACACTTATCATAAAATTCTAAGCTATTGATTAAGTTGATTTTTATTATTTTCACATTATCTCCTCCTTTTCTAATAGCTTAGTCCTTTACGTAACGTCAATATATAGCTTTTAATGCTTTAGAATGATCTCTAATGTTGAATTTAAGCGTTTTAGCAAATATATAATCTGTTAATCCTAGTGTCGCTCTAATTCTCCTCTAGAAAAGCGCATGCACTTTAGCACCTTCTATCCGCCTCATTTACTCGATATGACCTTCGACAGAAAGGACTTTGTTTGATGTGCAAACTCATCCAATCATTCCTAGCTGTCAATGAAATTCGCATGCCAGGTGCACAAAAAAACAAGCACCCAATAAAATAAATTGGACGCTTGTTTATTATACCCATACATTTAATAGGGCAATATCATTTAGTTAATGAAATCTTGAGGAATACATTCACGAACACCTGAATTTCTCATGGAGTTAAATAAAGCTGCACCGATTCTTAATAAAACATTGGTATCAGTACCATTCTCTAAATCATAAATTACGTAGTATGCATTATCAACTGTAAAAATACATTTTCGTTCTAATTCAAATCCAGGTGGTACAGTTGGAAGATTAATAACTGGTCGAATCACAGGTGTATCTCCTTCATCTCTAATAAAATTGAAAGTTTGTTGGTCAATCTCATAGATATTAATTGCTTCAATCTCTACACCTTTATCTGGAACTGTAATTTCATCTTCAACTAATAGGAAAAAGCGTTCATTTCGAAAATTGAAAAGACTTCTCGAGCCAATTTCAAATGATGCCATTTTATATTCACCTCCTCTTCATTATTAAGTTTATTCATATCGAATAAAGTTGTTTGGACGAAAAGGAAGGAGGAGCGAAGAATAGAAAATATTATATTATCAATACTTATAATACTCCTGGTTGTTCGTGGGATTTTATCACAGGAATTACTGTTACGATAGATGGAAGATACAAATAACCTACATGAAATCCTATAACAATTCCAATCTCTGATAAACCATGTATGTACTAGTATCTCTTTTGCTTAGAATTAATATAGTAATTTAATTTTACTCAAAAAGATAAGAGCCTTGCTACAAATAATAAGTAGCAAAGCTCTTTATGTTGGTTCATGTTTCATTTACATTTAATAATTATTTATCCCTTAACAATATGTTCGAGTTCTAGGATAGTTTGTGTTGCTAATTTAATTTTCTTTAATATTGTGCCAAGCACCATTCTTTAGTTTCTTGATCGGCAAAGGATGCTTCTACACTATTTAAATAAATTATCCGATAATCTTCTTCACTTAGATTAAATTCGTTGTCAACTAAATGTATTTCTTTTTCCATTGTAGTATCTGAAACTGTTCTGTTATCCGTATTAAATGTCACTTTTATTCCATCTTTATGAAACTTATAAATCGGATGTTCAGAATAATTATGAACGGCTTTCGTCTGGACATTACTTGTTGGACACATTTCAAGCACTACCTGTTTTTCTTTCACAATCTTATAAGCCTCGGCGCAATCTTTAATAAATACTCCATGCCCTATTCTTTCAGCACCTAGCAGTTCAACAGCATCTAAAACGTTTTTTCCAATTCCTGTTTCACCGGCATGAATAGTAACTCTGTAGCCATATTTTTTAGCTAATGCAATTGGATCTACGAATTTTTCACAAAAGCCTTCTTCTTCAGATGCACATAGGTCAATTGCCACCACACCGTTTCCAAGGAATTTTTTCCCCTTTTCAACTACTTCAAATGCGCTTTCTACAGACATCGTTCTCATGCAAGACAAGATTATATTTCCCTTTATTTCGTAGCGGCTTTCAGCGTCCCTCATCCCCTCTATAACAGATTGAATAACTTCTTCAACATCAAGACCTTGTAATGTATGAAGTAACGGGGCAAATCTGACTTCTAAATATTTCACGTTTTCTCTTGTTGCATCCTCAAATAGCTCAAAAGTAATTCTTCTTAAGTTCTCCTTAGACTGCATAACTAAATTAGGAAGAGAAAATCTTTTTAAATACTCATCAAGGGATTCACATTCTAACGGAGCAATTAGCTCCTTTTGCAGTTCATCCTTATCAAAAGAGGGTAACTGAATACCTTCCTTCTGTGCAATATCGATAATAGTTTCACCCCTTAAGCTTCCATCCAAATGACAGTGAAGTTCAATTTTTGGCAATGCTAAAAAGTTCATTTTTGTCCTCCTAAAATAAATTTTTAGATTAAAATACAAAAAAATTCCTGACTACAAAGAAGATACAAGTATTGTACTTGTACTTTCTTCGTAATCAGGAATTTCGGTTCCTGGTAGAGACCCCCAAACCATATTATTGGGGTTATACGGAATTTCATTTTTTTAAATAATAATAAAAAAATATTAGGTTGTCAACATGGTTCCGAACCTTTTCTTTAATAAAAAGCATATTCTACAATAAAAATTTTCAGTCAGTAGCCGCATTTGGAATTTTAAGTTATTAACGAACATGAAATTTCAATTAGAACCTAAGACAATTCACGTTTTATAGCACATTAAAAATCCTTCATAAAAAAATGTCTGCTTTAGATCATTAGCAGTCATTTTTTTATTAGTAATATTTTTGATATATAAATTCTATATCAATAAAATGGCAGTAGTAAATGGTTTCATTTTATTTAAGGCAGTGTTGTTGGTGTAATTACCATTTTACAAATAGAAATTAAATCTTCTGCTACGGCACTTTTAGATAGTCTTTTAGTTACGTAAATGTCTGCAAGCACTCGAAGTACCGAATGCCACCAAAGAAAGCTTTTATAAAAGAGCATGTCCTTTTTTATAATATGCTTTGAATTTTTTTATTTGATATAATATTCACTTCTTAAAAGCATAAAATAATATGGATTAAAACCAAGCATTTTTTAAAAGCTCTATTCCCTTGTAAATTCCTTCTTCATCTAAGTTCGCAAATCCAAGTAAAACTTTTGCTGGTTTTTCTTCTGGAGGAATCGCATAAAAAATTGACGTTGGATATAACTTTACACCTTCCATTTTTGCTTTTTCTATTAGTTCATCTTCGGACATACTATTATTTGGTTCCAGCAGAATATGTAATCCACTACTAGCACCATAAATTTTCACTTTATCTCCCATTATTTGATTAATTGCCTTTAATAAGGCCTCGTATTTTCTCTTATAGCTATTTCTTGATTTACTCAGATGTCTCTCCCAATGACCACTTTCCATAAATAATTGTAAAGTATGTTGATGTAATCTCGACACAGTTTGAACATAATAGCTGTTCTCGATATATAAGTTAATTAATTTTCTTGGTAAAACCATATAACTTAGTTTGATGGAAGGAATCAACGATTTTGAAAATGTTCCCATATATATAACATGATCATACGAATCTAATCCTTGTAGAGCCGGTATTGGTTTCCCAGCATATCTAAACTCACCATCATAGTCGTCCTCTATGATATAAGCGTTTTCTTCTTTTGCCCACTCTAATAACTCTAGTCTTCTTGAGATAGGCATGACTGTTCCCATTGGAAATTGATGAGATGGAGTCACATATATGGCTTTAACCTTGCTATTTCTTAAATGGGCAATACTAATCCCATAATCATCAAGATGTATTGGTTTTACCCTTATACCATTATCTTCAAAAAGGTAGCGAACTCTATAATATCCTGGATCTTCCATACCAAAAAGCTTTTCTCGTCCAATCAAGTTACATACTATTCCCGTAAGATATTGCAAGCCTGCCCCTATTACAATTTGGTCTGCAGAGCATTTAACCCCTCTAGCTTCATAAAGATATTTTGCAATATAACCTCTTAATTCAAGCTCACCTTGTGCATCCCCATATAAAAAAAGGTGACCTTGTTCTTCATTAAGACTTTGCATACTCAATTTACGCCATATTTTATAGGGAAAGTCTTTTAAATTTATATCCCCATAATTAAAATCATACTTAATTACAGTAGGATCTTTTTCTTTGTTAGACTTTAATAATGTTTTATCAAATTTAACATTATTTTTTTGAAAATAATCCTTTTCAAGTTCTACAACATATATCCCCTCTCTTTCTCTACTTACCACATACCCTTCTGCAAGGAGCTGTTGATATGCAACGTCTACTGTGTTGCGACTAATGTTTAAATGTTTAGCTAAACTTCGTTGAGAGGGCAATTTGGTTTTAGCTAAAATGTTTCCATTTTGAATTTCATCTTTAATGTATTTATATAATTGAAAATATAGTGGTTCTCCATTATTTAATATTGGTGTAATTTCAAACATATATTTTTGGCTCCTTTAGAAATAACATTCTTGGCACTTTTAACGGTACCAGAGGGTTATTATAATAAAATCTACATTGTGACGGAGAAAATGTAAACACATCCTATAATAATATTTTGTTTATTCCAAAAACTCACAATGATTTCTATTAAGTAAGGAGAGATTTTACATGTATATTCCTAAGTATTACAAAAAAACTGATTTAGAAGAAATCAAAGAATTTATTAAAGACAATTCATTTGCAACAATTGTTTCAATAAGAAAAGGAAAACCAATAGCAGCCCATGTACCATTATTATTGAATAAAATTAAGGATGAATATTACCTCACAGGTCACTGTGCATATGGAAATCCTCTATGGAGGACTTTTGAGGATATAGATGAAATATTAGTTATATTTAATGGTCCACATGCGTATATTTCTTCTTCTTGGTATGAAAAGGAAAATGTGCCAACCTGGAATTATCAATCAGTTCATGTTTATGGAAAAGCAAGTCTCATGGAAGGAAATGAGTTAGAACAAGATTTAACTAACTTACTTGAAAAATATGAGAAATTCCGTGAAAATCCTGTATTGTGGGATAAACTTTCTCCTGAAATGTTACAACAAGAGTTAAAAGGAATAAAAGGATTTAGAATTAAAATAGAAGAAGTTCAAGCTGCCTATAAATTAAGTCAAAATCGTAATGCTAATGATTACGCAAATATTATTAGCGAGCTTTATAAAGAAGAGGATCCTAATGCTTCTGCAGTGGCAGAAGCTATGAAGAAAAATAAAAATGACTAAAACAGAAGGCAGAAATGTTATATAAACGTTTCTGCCATATATATTTTATATAAGAGTTTTTGTCTTGATGATATCAATTTGTTCTTCATCACCCATATAAATAGAGTGAGTCCCAGTATGGATAAAACCTATTTTCTTGTAAAAAAATACGGCATTATCATTCTTTTCCCAAACACCTAACCAGATGTTTTTTTGTTTTGTGCTACAGCTATTTCCATCGCTTTGTTGATTAAATGTTTTCCAAGTCCTTTTCCTTGATATTTATTTCTAATGTAATTGCTTTCTCCATATAAGTTTTCATATTTTCAGGTGAGTTCTAATCTTTAAATGTGTCATTGAATGTTTCGACACTAACTTCTTGTAGTTTTATTAAATCTCCTATACTACACTTACCTAATTTTACTGTCATTGATTACACTCCTTTATAGTTAACCCTCCATAAATTTTATATTGCAAATGCAGTATATAAAAAAACAAATTCATTGGTTACTCCTAAACATTTGTTTAATAACCATTTTATAAACAGAAATATAAATCTTCTGCTGTGGGACCTTTTGGTAGTCACTCGCCCGTTGAATTACGTATATGTCTAACTAGCACTCAGGGTACCGAACGCTAACATAGGAATCTTTTTGAATACATAAAAAATCAATGCTATATAGATTAAATCTAAATAAAAAAGTCGTTAGAGATATTGAAATAAATACTATCAACCTATATTCTTAATTGACTTATTTATTTTTTTTAGCTATTATATCCTCATTAAAAATGAGAGGTTGAGGACGATGATACGTCGTTTGAAAAAATTTAAAAATGTCGCTGTGAAATTAAGCTTCTAAGTATATATTAAAAATTTTAATTACTTAGAAGCGAGGTAAATATAATGAACAATCAACTATATAATCATTGGTCAGAAATAAAATATCTAAAAGATTTAGTGACAAATCCACTTATTGAAGTAGGTAACTATTCATACTACTCAGGTTATTATGGTAATCAAAATTTCGAAGATGGCTGCGTTAGATATCTTTGGGGCGATGACAAGTCACGTAAATTATTTAATCCTATTAATGATTTTGGTTGGCATTTAGATAAATTAATTATTGGAAACTATGTTTGTATCGCAAGCGGTGTTATCATTTTAATGGGTGGTAATCATAATCACCATTCTGAATGGATAACGGTATACCCATTTACAGAACAAATAGAACGCTCTTATGAACCCAAGGGAGATACTGTTATTAAAAGTGATGCTTGGATTGGTATGAATGCTATGATAATGCCTGGGGTTACTATTGGAGAAGGTGCGATTGTTGCAGCAGGATCTGTTGTTTTAAAAGATGTTCCTCCTTATACTATTGTCGGCGGAAACCCTACAAAAGAAATAAGAAAACGTTTTTCAGATTCTGAAATAGATAAATTATTAGAATTACGTTGGTTTGATTGGGAAAGAAATAATATTGAAAAAGCTGTTCCTTTGTTGTCAAGTGGTTCCATCAATCAATTGTATGATTTCTATATAAATGAAGTAAAGATAAAATAATAAACAATAAACTATATTCTATTTAGAGTGTAGTTTTTTAGCTTTATCAAAACGTTAGCGTATGATAATAGGCAAAAAAACCAGGTACTCACTTTTTAATGAGCACTTGGTCATTTGTTTTTTTACCGTCTTTGACTGACAAGTTAGTCCATTTTCAGAGCATGCCTTCCAATCTTCCATATCGATATCTTTTTAAATATAAAGTACTAAAACAACATTGTATTTAAAAAAAATCATCACAAGTAAAACTAGGCTTAGTGAATATTTTACTTGCTCCTGCTTTGACTACATTTACAAAGTAAGCACTTAAAGGCATTGGTTACTTCGAAACTTTTCCAAGTGTTGTTACTTAGTAAACATATTATAAAGAGTAATAATTCTTCTGCTGTGGCACTTTAGTGGTCTCTTGCCTGAAACCCAACGTCTTACCATTGAATGATCAATTTCTAATTCTTTCGCTACTGTTTTATAACTCATACCCTCTTTTTGTTAGAATTAATAAAGTTATTTAATTTTAATCAAATAGATAAGAGCCTTACTACAAATTATAAGTAGCAAAGCTCTTTATGTTGTTTCATTTACATTCTATAATTATTTATCCTTTAAAAAATGAATTATAAGTTGTTATTTTTTATTCTGAACGCACCCCGTTCGTTGAAGTGCATTTAATCACAATTACAAATAAATAATACACCCTTTTTCTTCTAATTCACTTAACCACTTTGGTATGTTTAATTGATGGTTCCATCTAAGATCAAGACGCTCTAATCCCTCAATTTCCAGCAATGATTTTGGTAAGTCAGTTAGAAGATTACTTCTTAGATCAATTTCTAATAAATTCTTCCATTGTCCAATCTCTTCAGGCAATGTGGTTAATTGATTATGCCTCAAATTTAATCGTCTCAACCTTAAACATTTATGTAACGATTGAGGTATTTCTTTTAATTGATTATCTTCCATATCTAAAACACGTAATAATGACAATTCCCCTAAATTCACCGGAAGAGTTGTGATTTGATTATTTTTCAAATGTAATTCCTTCAAGTTACTTAATCCACTAATACTGTACGGCAACTCTTTTAATTGATTATTCATTACCCGCAGTTCTATAATATTGGTCAAATGTCCAAGTTCTTCAGGTAATTTTATTAATTGATTATCACTTAGATTTAAATATTTCACTTTGACCAGCTTAGAGATTTCAGGTGGAATGGATTGTAATTTATTATTATGAAGGTATAAATAATCCTCCAAATTATTAAGGGAGCCAATTTCAGGAGGAAGAACGGCAATTTCATTATGCCCTGCATCCAGCATTCTAAGTTCAGTTAAATTCTCTATCTCGGCAGGCATTTTACTGATCTTATTAACAGATATATTCAACACTTTTAATCTGTTCATTTTATAAATTTCTGAAGGAATCGTCGTGAATTTATTATCAAAAAGGTTTAAATTTGTTATTTCTTTTATGGGTACATCTAAATTAGGTAAAGAGTCTAATTTCATATGGGGAAAATCTAGTTTCATTTGTCTGCCTCCTTTTTTTAAAAATACAATCATAACATAATTCAATGGTCTAAATTCAATTTTTATATCTTTGCTAAACTAATCTGCTCCGATATTTTAAGTACATTTCTTCACAATCTACACAGCCTAGTGCGATTTTTTCGACATTCTCCTCCTGAGAGTTTTCTTCCATGCAAAGTGGCACCTACATATGCAGTGAAAAATTTGAAGATACTTATTTGAAGGTTTGGAAAGCGTGTACTATTACTTCGTAAATATTTTAATCTCCGTTTTTTCTCATAAATAAAAGCTGAACTAAATTGTTTGAATTAGTTCAGCATAAAAATAATGTATTATAATATACACATTTTATTAAGGTGACTCGTGTATTTAAGATACTACTTTACTTATTGACTTATAATAAAATATCTAAGATGTTTTTATTTTTTAGGTAATTTGAAGTTTTAACAAGTCATAAATGTAATTTCATTTAAATCTATTGCAACCTGTTGGCCACTAGGAAGGAAACCACCTAAACTTTTTTCATCAATAGAAGTCACAAATACATTTAAAGTTCTTCCGTCTCTTAACTTCATATTAGCCCATTTTTGAATACATCCACCAGTTTGTTGTGGTGGAGGATATGGTGGGTATGGTGGATATTGTGGTGGATACTGCGGTGGAAATGGTGGGTACTGTGGCGGATATGGTGGAAATGGTGGGTACGGTTGTGGTTGGATCGAGCCTGGACTTATATATGGCTGTGGTTGTATTGAACCTGGACTTATATATGGCTGTGGCTGTATTGAACCTGGACTTATTTGACGTGGCTGTGGTTGGGTTGAACCTGGACTTCGCCGATATGGTTGAGTCATGAACACACACTCCCTTATTAACCTAAATTTTTAATCTAAATTAACTTATGTAAAATATCTAGATATGTATCCGCTATTATCTCTATTACAATCTTAAAAATCTCTAGATTGATTTGTTTTAAGGGCTAATAACCTATTTTAGCCGCTTTTATAGTGCTTGTATGATACAACAAAAACAACGAAATACTCGATTTATAAATTGAGTATCTCGTTATTTTTTTCATGAATTTTATTAAAATTAAAACCCTAAAATTGAATTGCAGCTAGTTCAACGTGATTTCAAATTCCGAGTTCGGCACGCCAGCAAATACAACCGTTCCGTCCTTCGGCAGTTTTACTTTGTTATCGCTACTCACAACAGTAAAATTGACGCATACTCCATTCTCATCATACACCGCGAACGCACTCTTCTCTGGCAACGCCACGTTCATCGTTTTCCCTGCTACCGCTTGCGGGATCGTAAACCATCTCGCATGCCCATTTGCTTGTAACGTAACTTTAGATGATTTGCTTGCATCAAGCGGTTTTACGTTGGTTTCACTTACGTATAACAATCCGGACATCTCCATATATTCATTACCGCCTTCTGTATAAAAAAGAGATTCCGTCGTATCACGGCCTGTCATCCCAGGGATCTGTAGCTGATGCGCGGCCGAGTTTGGGCCTGTAATTTTTCGGCCGGCCCAATAGCCCTCTAGACCTTCATTTCGATTAATTTGTGTTGTAAGCATCATTGGTGCGAGATATTGAGCAGAACTATATTTCTCATTTACGAGATAGAACTTGACGCCTTCCCGCTTCGCCCATGCGGCAGTGGTTTCCTTCGATAGCACGTTGTCTTCTAGTTTCTCGGCTAAATAGTGAGTAAGCGCTACTTGCCCTAAACCAGGCATCGATATAAATGAGCTTTCTTTCAAATATGTTCTTCTATTCTTCTCTGTGACGAAGTTGAGTTTGGAGGTACCTTTCTCATTAATAAAGCTTCCATTCGCAGTATATACATATTTTTCTTCTGGATTAGATGGTAAGAACAGTTCTCCATTTTTCTTGATTTTTACATTGAAATGACTGAAACTATTGCCGTAAAAACCCGCTTTCTTCGCTACATCTTGAGGCATTTTGGCCTTGACCGGCTTGCCAAAGGATTTGTTTGGCTCAATATCCTTAATTGTGCCTTTCTCTTTGAGTGCAGCGAGCAGTAATTCTGTCGCCATCAGTTGATTTGTAGCGCTGCTACCGCCGGAGGATAACACAGCCACTGCCATCTTCTGTTCAGGAAGGACGACTAGTGAAGCATGTTGCAGTCCCGTGTCGCCTCCTTTAGCCAAGCCCTTTATCCCATATTCACTGAATGGATATAGTTTCACACTATCCCAGCCAAGACCATAGTTGAAGATATTATCTCCATCCCCTGGCCACATTCCTTTTTTATATTCCTCGTGCTCCATCGCCTTGACTGCCTTATCAGAGAGGATTCCTTTTCCCTGCCCCATAAATAATTGTGAGAATCGAACCATATCTTCTGCTGTGGAAGAGATCCCTCCCGTACCGATCACATTCACCGATTCAGTAGGAAGCTGCCCTTGGTAAGTTGGAAAATAAAGTCCAGCCCGCTTATCGTCTTCCCATTTGTCCTGCGGCGTTTTCGTATGATTTAGCTTTAAGGGTTCTGTAAACCGTTGATGTATAAACTCGGTAAAACTCATACCACTGACTCTTTCCACCATAATCTCGGCTAGCGTAAACCCGTCGTTGCAGTATACGGAGAACGCGCCAGGATCCGCCTTCAAGTGTTGGTTGGACAACTGCCGCAACAAGTTATCATGTGCATAGGTATCATTATCTTTGAATAAAAATGTATTACCATACCCAGTACCTTGCAAGCCGGAGGAGTGGTTCAACAGCATACGCGGCGTAATACGTTTATACCGTTCATCCTTCATCTTGAAATCAGGAACATAGTCGACGACAGGAGCATCCAAATCGACTTTTCCTTCGTCGACCAATTTCATCACAGCTGCCGCTGCATACATTTTACTGACTGAACCAATCCCGTATAGGGTATCTTTGGTCAGTGGCTGTTTCCCTTTCATATCGTTCTTGCCTGTCTGACCCGACAAAATAAGTTTGCCATTATCAATTAACGCATACTGCACACTAGTCGTCTCATAGGACTTCGTGAGTAGCGCAGCCTTCTCTGCCGCAATCTTCTTCAGTTCTCGGCTAGTTACTTCTTGGCTAGCTACAACCGTAGTCTGACTGCTAGAAGACGCCATCGTCCCTGATGGTAGGCTCATCGTTAACGCTAATGTAGCAGCTAACACCCCAGATAGTTTATTTTTCATAAAAGAATTGCCTCCTTAGATAAGTATCGATTTCATTGCTTATTTCGAACAAAGGTATCTCCTTGTTGTCCTTGTTAAGCAGTATACATAAGCAAAACCAAATTAAAGGAAAAAGAAAGTAAATAAAAGGTAAAATTCAGTATCTACCTTCCGTAAAAAAACTATTTAGTTAAAACAAGAATAGGCGCCTATCAGTAGTAATCTTTTTAAAATTTGTGAGTAGATTTTCTTATAAACAAAAACTGAACTAAATTTTATAAATATTAGTTCAGTTTAAAAATACCCTATTATAATGCTCCACATTTTATTAAGAATACTAGTCTATTAAAGATATAACTTAATCTATTGGCTTTTATTGAATAAACAATATTGAATCCGCCCAGTTGGCATGATCATTGTCAATATTATCATTAGCATCAAACGCAACTAACTCAAGTGTATTTTTTCCTGCAATATTTACTTCTACATGTTCAGCTGGTTCGTTCGATTTTTTAACCGGACTTATATTTAAAATTTTACCATCAGCGATTATCACAAAATTCACAGAACCATGACCCGGCGCTACTTGATCATCTATTCCTACATCTACTGTAAATTTAGTATACTGTCCATTCAAATTATACTTAATTGAACTATTTGAGTGCGATCCAATCTCTTTTTCATATTTCACACCATTAATAGATAACTGTGTTTTATAAAACGATTGGTTTTTATTATAAGAAAAATAATTAGGTTTCATTTGCTCTATATCTCCTGTAACTGAAATTGGAGTTAATTCATCACTTAATTGCACAAATACAGGTGTAGCAGCTAAAGTAGTAGTATTTCCGCTTACAAAAAATGTACAAATTGTAAGCATTAAAACCACAGCTAAACTTAATACATTAAATCGAAAACCTTTTGATTAATAACCTGCTTTGTGTTTTTCATATCAAATCCCCTTTCGATTTTGAAATACATTTCTTATCTTTACACAACAAACCAAAATTTTCAATCTTTTTTAATAACTGTAAATTTTGTCTAGAAAATAGAATACAATCAGAAACATTAATCCACAGGTTGGGAAAACGTTCATTAACACTTCCTAAATAACTGTTGCCATTAGGAAGAAATCCACCTAAACTTTTTTTCATCAATAGAAGTCACAAATACATTTAAAGTTCTTCCGTCTCTTAACCTCGTAATAGCTCATTTTTATGGTGGATACTGAGGCGGAAATGGTAGGGACGATTGTGGTTGTATTGAACCTGGATTTATTCAACGATATGGTCGAGTCTTTAACACACACTACCTTTTTTACCTAAATTTTTAATCTTAATTAACTTTAGTACTTGTATGATACAACAAAAATAACGAGGTGCTCCTTTATAAATGGAGCAACCCGCTAATAGCATTAGGAGCTTGGGTAAAATGAGTTCGGTATTGCACCGGACTCGTAATCATTGTCTTTAAGTTGTTCTGGACCTGAATTCAAATCTTTGATGAATGAACCAGTCGGTCCGAATTTATCACCAGCAAAAAACTTTGCTATGCGCAACATTTTTTCTCACTATTTACTCGGTGACCCTTTTATAGTTACTTTCCTCAGATTGCTTAGTAACAAGGTAAAAATCTATCTCCCCGTATTCCTCAAAATTCCATTTTCATAGCTCTCAATTGATTTTAGGTATTTAAAAAATCCCATCTTTTCATTAAAAATATTATTTATTTCTCTTTAATAGACATATTACCAACCATCTTCCAACATACATCCATAAAATATTACTGAAGGAACAGCTTTCTCAATTAATAAGTAACAAACGCCTATAACTTACGGGGTAAGCAACATATTACGAAATGGAGGTGACAAATAATGAAAAAAATGGACCCACAAAATTTGATTTGTGACAGTTGGTGTGAAAATAACCGAGTTTTTTTGCCCCGTATAAAAGCTGTTGACATATGTTCTATTCAACCTCCGCCAGTGGTTATCCCTGAAGGAACTGTTATTCCAATAATAAATAGATATTTCTATATTGTTGCAGAAGATATTGATTTAACAAACGGAACAACCCTTCCAGCTAATTTATTTACAGATGATAATGGCGATCCAGTAACAGAATTCAAACTTTTTAATCCCAATGGATATGTCAATCTTTACATCAATGCTGTGATGCAAGAGGGCGGTGCTTATAAAGTAACCTCAGATTCGTTAAACCTTAAACCATTTAATGCCACTATTTTTGCCGGAACACCAATCATTATTGAATCATTGGGATTCCAACAAATATGATATAAAAATCTGCTAAATTACTTTTCTTTTAGCCTTGAAAGGAGGTGAAACAATGGCTCTTTCAATTATTAATATTCATGTAAATGTTCATGCTACTTCCACAAGATTTTTTGATGTGTTAGCAGCAAATTTAACAGTTGCTGACGGTACTACAATCCTTGCGACTGCCTTTCTAGATGATAGCGGGAATGCCGCTACTACTTTCCCAGTAGTAGCAAATGGTTACTATAATTTTTATATAAATGGTGTACTACAAGAAGGTGATTCGTTTACAATTTCTGCAACAGAGTTAACTTTTAACGGTGTTACTGGTACAATCACAGCAGGAACTCCTTTGGTAGTAGAAGCTGTGGAATTAGTTACACAAACTTAATGACTAATAATCATCCAAACAATAAGTTTTAATAGTGTAAGCTTTCTAGCCTGTCTTCTATTTTGGTGCTTAGGGTCACTTTTATCCCAAGTGACACCCTCCAAGCCTATAAATATTTATATAGTAATCCCTCTTCTCGAATTCTCTTCATTATCACTTCAGTCATTTCCCCTAAGGAGATGGCTCTTTTTATTTCATCCCTTTCATACATATATAAAGTTGTAATGTTTTTGGCATATACTTACTCGGGATAGCAAACTGTTGCATGTATCGGTCCAAGCTGTTATTGCACTACGCTATCCCCTTTTCCCCTGTACAATTTATTAAACTTGAAATATTTTCTTTTTGTTTCGATCAAAAACATCAAATCACGGAGTATTTAATAAAATAGTCACAGTAACACCATTAGAAAAAGCCCCACCTGTTGTAGTTAGTTGAACTGATAGAAGTGTACATCTATTAACTGTTAAATTTGCAGATGTTGTTGCACAACAATTCGGAGTTGTAGACGAGTTTGGTCCTGTAACTGTAGCTATAATTCCAGTAGCTATCGGAGCAGTAAATCCACAGTTTGAACTTGTAAATATTTGGGCAGAAACTATTTGTCCAGCACTTAGAACGTGGTCACGTATATTCAAAGTTATACTTTTTATCGTAGCATCCACTGGAATAACTATTGAACTTCTTACAAACGAAGCTGATGAAGTACCTGATCCAAGAAAGTCATTGTTTCCTACTGATTGATCTGTAGAAAGAAAAACCTCCATTAACCCTGAACCACTTGGTCCGGTTGGTCCGGTTGCTCCCGTTGTTCCGGTTACCCCTTGCAGACCAGTTGTTCCTGTTGTTCCGGTCACCCCTCGCAGACCAGTTGCTCCCGTTGTTCCGGTCCCCCCTTGCAGACCAGTTGCTCCTGTTGTTCCGGTTACCCCTTGTGGTCCAGTTGCTCCCGTTGTTCCGGTTACCCCTTGCAGACCAGTTGCTCCTGTTGCTCCAGTTACCCCTTGTGGTCCGGTTGCTCCCGTTGTTCCGGATACCCCTCGCAGACCAGTTGCTCCTGTTGCTCCTGTTGCTCCAATTCTCCCCACTATTATTTGCAATCCAGGTGAACCTACCTCTTCCGCTAACCCTTTGAAATCTGTTAAACCAGTTACTCCTGTTATTCCTTGATAACCTATCTCTCCAGTTGAACCTGTTTCTCCGTTTAGCCCTCTTCTAAAATTACTAAAACTCATTAGATCACCTCCTCCCCTTTTTTATAATATTTTAATTAAAAATAATGAAATAGACATAACACTAGCGAAATAACCGGAAAATGATATCTTATAAATTCTTTTTTCATCCTCCTTAAAGTGTTACATATTAATCTTTCATTTTTATGTGAGAACCTTTTAAAGATAATATTTTCCTTCATCTAAAGCACGATAAAAAGCTGAAACATCATTACTGGGGGCTTCTCATGATTTCCTATCCTAACCTAAACTGCATTTTATGTACCCCTGCATTCCTTGCAGCCATACCTCTTAATGAAATGGTCGAGCAAATCAGGTGATTTCATCCAACTGGATCCTTCAGGTAAAAAGACCATATAAACAAGTTGAAACCACAAAAGACGGAACATATGGATATGGTAATCAGCTATGGACTTATGAAGATAGCGAACTATGAAATTACAATAGTATCTAAGGCAATTTAATTTTTTATCGCACATTAGAAATCATTCACAAAAAAATGTCTGCTTTTTCCATAAGCAGACATTTTCATATTAATTATACTTTGTTTGAAATATGTATTATTCTATATTATCAAAATGCCTGTAGGAAATGGGTTCCATTCCATTCAAAGCAACTCCTTAAATACATTGGTTAATTGTTAGTTGCTCTGGCGAAAATGGCGTATAATATTCCAACACATAAGGAGCTTTATTAAATGAAAATGGCCCCGCATTTCCTACTGCTACTATAACTGTGATATTTTTAGCTATAGCTTCTTGGACCGCTTTATTTAATGGGGAATCTGTGCCTTTATAAGATTCTCCCAAAAATAAGTTAATAATTTGTGCACCATCTTTGATAGCTTGATGAATAGCCTTAACAATTGTCTCGGTATCCCCGCCCTTTTTCATCACCAAAAACACGATAAGCTAGAATTGATGCATCGGGAGCAATTCCTTTCATGGATCCGTCCGCAGCAATTATCCCTGCTACATGTGTTCTTGTCCCTCCGTATCTTCTGGATTATTATCGTTATCGACAAAGTCATAACCTTTTAGATAATTTTTCAAAAGATCCGGAAATATCCAAAAGGCAAAACTTTTAGGTACATAATGGATAAAGTATTGCCCTAGCCTTAAATCATTAAGTTCCAATCCGTTGTTTTTTAAATGTACTTTTGTATCCAAAACTGTAATTTAATTATTGTCAATGCCTACATTTTTATAACGACTAATTAGATTTTAAAATTCATCAAGGAATGAACATATGTACAAATTAGAACAAATAACTAATGAATTACTCGAGGCGGGATATACAATCGAGGAAATTATAGTAGCCTTTAATGAGGTAATTAAGGCATGTAATCAAACAAAAGAAGATGATAAAACAAATAGCTAATTACATAGTTATTTGTTTTTCTTAAGAGGAAAAGGTTCTTTTGATTTTACATTTTGGAGTACCGAATGCCAACAAAAGAACCTTAAATTAAGTTGTTTTTTAATAAAATTTTTATTTAAATTTACTCTAAATTCTTGATTTCACTGCTTGTTTAAAAAAGAATGCATTGGTTACTTTGAAACTATTTTAGTAACCATTTTTAGTATCATATAATTTATCTCAAGCTTTTTTTGACCAAATGACAACTGGAATAAGGATCAAAGATAATAGACCTCCAGCTAATGATAATGTTGCATAGCTTGCATTAGCCACTACCATCCCCGAAAGGGCACCACCCGACGCTCCTGCTAGTGCAACTAAAACATCTATTTTCCCTTGCGTTTTTGCACGTGTAGAAGGCTCTGTTGAATCAACTATTTGTACAGTACCACTTATTAAGCCAAGTTCCACCCTATTCCAAGTAAAGAAAGTGCTACGATAATAGAACCAAAGAATCGCTCGGTGCGAATGCGGCTAATAGCTCGGAACCCCCTGTAAAATTAGTGAAATGTTAATGGAAAGCTCTAATTATTCATTTCCAAAATAAGACATACGCTTAATTCTGAACTTTATATCTATCAGAATTAAACGTATGTCTTTTAGATGGATTCTCAAGTCATTCGATAACAAATTTTGAACTAACAAAGACAACTAGAACCCCACTGATGGTCTTTAAAACATAATTATTTTAATCCAATTTAAAATGCTTCAACAAGGCACCCTTTTCCCACGATGAATAATTATTCAATTTTCTCATGTATATACCTTATTTTAATCACCATTTAAACCGTAGTATATTCTCTGCTAGTGGGGAAAAAACCTAAGTGAGATCCGTGATCTATCAAATTAGATACAAACTTTGCATTAGGTAATTCGCATACCACATCAACTACTTGTAAAAAACGTTGCGTATCTTGACACGTTGGGATTGATAAGGAATTTTCAGCTGTTTCTTCTAGTAAAGGCACCATCAATTCTAAAGCATATTTTTGTTTATCAGACAATGTATTGTCTTTAAATAAGTTCATAAACTGTTCAGTATTTACAATTTTTATAGGATGACCGCTCTGTTTCAAATATTCAACAAACGGTTTCCATTCCAGTTGAACAGGATTACTAATGTGGAAAGTTTCCCCTTCCGTTTCCTTTGTACATACCAATTGTACAATTGCTTTACTAGCAAAATCGATTGGTACTAAATCAATATACGTATGAATGTCCGGTGCAATTTGTAGTAATAAGATAGCTTTTATCAAACGATAAAAAGCATTACCTTCTATATTCTCTTGAAATCTCCCGTCAAGTGTACGCCCTACTAGGTTTCCTACACGATACACTGTTGCTGGTACGCCCTCTTTTATTGCTTCTCTTACTAATTTTTCTGCTAAAAATTTACTTTCCACATACACATTATCTAACTGTTGTCCTCTGTCAAAGTCTCGTTCAGAGAATAAAAATTCTTTAGCATCATGAGGGGCATGTCCAGAAATACTAATTGTTGAAATATAATGAAAACGTGCCCGTGCGTCTTTACTCATCTCTAATAAGTATTTAGTAGATTCCACATTGACTTGGATAAAATGTTCTCTGTCTCCATAATGACGCACATCTCCTCCACAATGTATGATCGTATCTATTTCTTGAATCAATTGTTTTCTTTTATTTGGTGTAAGTCCTAGATGTTCTTTGCTCAAATCTCCTTCAATAATCTGAACGCGATGCTTCATTTTTTCTAAAATGGCCTCGCCAAAGTAAAACTGCATTTTTTCTCGTACTTTATTTTCCATTGAAGTTTGTTTTTGATTCCGAACTAGGCAATAAATCACTGTATCAGATAGTAATAATAACTGCTCTAAGATATGGGCACCAAGAAAACCTGTTCCACCTGTTAATAATATACAACGAGGTTTCTGTTGTGAAACTTGTATTAATGTATCCCATTTCTTACTGTTTTCTTGTTTATCTATATGAGTATTATTTTCTTTTTTATGCTCTTCCGCAATCGCTACTATACTGTTTTCTAGCTGAATCGCATCTGTATCTATTTTTCGCGCCAGTTTTTCGATTGTACGATAGTGAAAGAAATCCTGTATACGCAAGTTAGAGAAATATGGTTTTAGTTTCACCAAAGTAGGCATAATTTTTAATGAGTGTCCCCCTAGAGCAAAAAAATCATCTTTTATGTTTAAGTCTTTTATGTTTAATACTTCTGCCCAAACATTAGCTAGTACCTTTTGTGTTTCTGTAACAGGTGGTTGATGATTTTTATTTTTCCGGTACTGTATCTGATACTGCCCTTGTAGTTTTTGAACATCTATTTTGCCATTTTGTGTGACAGGAATCTCTGGAACACAAACATATCCTTTTGGCACCATATATTCCGGTAAAGTAGCGGAAACATGCTTATAGATTTTTTCAATACTTATTTCTGTTTGGTTATGAACAGTGAAGTATGCGTGTAATTCTTTTCCTTCTGCATCAGGTAGAACCACCGCTTGTTGAATGCGAGGCTCTTGCACAAGTACATCTTCAATTTCTCCTAGTTCAATACGATATCCTCTTATTTTCACTTGTTTATCACGTCTACCCATGTATTCTACACTTCCATTTGATGCTAGGCGTACTAAATCTCCTGTCCGATATAAAATTGACTGATTTTTTGGTGAAAATGGGTTAGATAAAAATGATTGTTTGGTTCTATCTGGCTGATTTACATACCCAATTGCTGTTCCTACACTCTCAATGTATAGTTCTCCTATTACACCTATTGGGCATAGCTGCATGTTTTCATTTAAGATATAGATTTTTGTATTAGCAATAGGCTTCCCAATAGGAATCTGGGTAACTGTACTATCCACTTTTGTAGAAACAGAGTGATACAACGAACTAACCGTTGTTTCCGTAGGTCCATATTCATTGACAATCTGTACAGTATCACTCATTTCAGAATGCCATTTTCGAATAGCCTCTGCAGATGCAGCTTCTCCTCCCATAATTAGCACACGTAAACTTTTTAATGGAATGAGCTGTTTTGAAGACACTCCATTTGCTAATTGTTTAAAAAAGGCTGTTGCCACGTCTGAAATCGTAATGTTATAAGTAGAAACTGCATCGAAATATGCCTGTGAAGAGAAACGTTGTTCCTCATTTAACAGATGAAGTCTTGCTCCAGTTAATAAAGCTGAAAAAATTTCCGAAACAGACGAATCAAAACTGTGAGAGTAAAATTGAGATAACACATCTTGCTCTGTTATATGGAATGTTTTTGAACGCCATTCCACTAAATTGAGTACGCCAGCATGTCGGAGTAATGTACCTTTCGGATTCCCCGTCGATCCAGATGTATAAATCATATATGCTGTGTCATCCGCTGTATTTTTATTTAAGATGTCTTGAATAGAAGACGATGCTAACATATCTTCAATTACAACTACTTGTTCATAATAGGATAGTAATTCTTTTTTTAACACATTTTTCGTTAGAATCAACTTTGACTTACTGTCGTTTAAGATATACGATACACGTTCTGGCGGATATTTAATATCAATTGGCACATAGGTACCACCAGCTTTGAGAACTCCTAACATACATACAATACTTTCAAAGCTTCGGTCTAAGAAAATAGCAGCTACATCATTCGGTTGCATTCCTTTTTCAATCAAATAATGAGCAATTTGATTAGAATAATGATTCACCTCTTCATAGGTATATGAACTATCCTCTGTAGAAATTGCGATTGCATTTGGTGTTTTATACACTTGCTGATAATAACGTTCCTGTATAGATGAATGTGGTGGCATCGCCATATACGTATCATTCAATTTTTGATAGATAGTTTTATCTGTATCACTCAATATACTTAATTGACAAAGAGATGTAGTAAAATCTGTTTGTATCATCTGGATAATTTGCAACAATTGTTCTGCAAAACGTGAAATCGTTGTTCTTTCAAACAAATCTGTATTATATTCTAAATCCATAATTAGACCATCTTCTGACTCCACAAATGTAAGGGATAAATCAAATTTACTAATTGCTTGTTCTACAGGTTGTATATCCAATCGATGCAAATTATGTTGTTGAGCTGTGTTCTGTTGATAACTAAACATAGTTTGGAAAATTGGATTTTCATGTGCTCTTCGTTCAGGGTTTACTGCTTCAATTACCTTATCAAATGGATAGTTTTGATGTTGGAATGCCAAAAGACATTTTTCTTTTACGACTTCACACAATTCTTTCATTGTAGAAGCATCTGTTGTATTTACTCGAATTGCAACTGTGTTGACAAAGAAACCTTGTACATCTTCAAATGCTGTAAGTTGTCTCCCTGTCACAGGTGTTCCTACAATGAGATCATTCTGCCCACATATTTGCTGTAAAAATTGTGTGTAAGCAGTTAATAGCAATATGAATAGTGAAACTTCCTCTTGTTGTGCAATTTTTTTTAATCCTGCCAAATGTATCTGATTTATTTTCTTAGAAAGCACCGCACCAGAATTCAAAGGAGTACTAGGCATTTGATCGTATGGTAGTGATAATTGAGGTAGAACGTTTTGGAACTCTTGTTTCCAATATTGTTTTTCTATTTCCCATGTTCCTAACGAAAGATGTTCATATTGCCATGCTACATAATCAACATATCTAACAGTAGGTTTGGTAGCATGCACAATTTTATTTAGTATTATTTCATCATATACCTCCAATAGCTCTTTTAGAAAGAGTTGTAAACTCCATTCATCCATAATGATATGATGGAAATTCAAATATAACCAAGAGCAATCTTCATTCTCTGTGAATAGGATTGTTCGGAATAACGGACCCTGTTCTAAATCAAACTCTTTAGAATCAATTTCCCGTATACACTTCAACCTATATGCTGCTTGTTTACTCTTTTTAATTTTGGTAATATCCACGTGTGTAGCTATCGCATCTATTTCTTCTCGTATGTGTTGCACAGGCTCCCCTTGCTTTTCCATGAAAATCGTTCGAAAAATTTCATGTCGTTTTACAACTTCATATAAAGCTTTGTTCAACATATTGATTTGTATACCAGGCTGTATTTGCACCTGGATAGGAATATCATATGTTCTATCTTCTGGATACCTTTTGTATAAAAACCAAAGTCTTTTTTGTGCATGTGATAACGCGTAATACGTTTGTTCAGGAATTTGTGGAATTACGTCTTCAATATCTATCGGATTTAATCGGTCTATATAATCAGCACATGTATGAATCGTTCGATATATATATAAGTCTTTTAAACTTAACTGTACATGGAATCTGGTATGAATACGATTAATGACTTGGACTGTGAGTAAAGAATGTCCACCAATTGTGAAAAAATCATCTTCGATACTTATCTGTTCAGAATTCATCCGTAAAACTTCTGCCCAGATATTTTGTAATTGTATTTCAGTATCTGTATTGGGTGGGATATATCTATGGGTACGGTTTTCTAATACGGACTCAGCTTGCTTTTGTAATGAGTTATAATCTATCTTGCCGCTAGGTGTTAAAGGAAACTTCTCGACATCTTGCATGTAATTCGGTAGCATAAAATAAGGTAACTTTTCCGAAAGATATGCTTGGATATCATCAGCAGTCACAATAGCCTCTTTTTGCAATATGTAGAAAGCAATCAATTGCTGATCGCCATTTTTATTCTGATAAACTATCACAGATGCATGTTGAATAGAAGGGTGTTGGAGCATTTGCTCTTCGATTTCTTCTAACTCAATACGATATCCACGAATCTTCACCTGCTTATCTATACGTCCTAAAAATTCAACTTGCCCATCTTGTGTGATACGGCCTTGATCACCACTTTTATATAGTCTCGCATTAGACGAAGTTGGTAAATTTACTGTTACAAATGCTTCTTTTGTTTTATCAGGTTGATTGACATATTGCTTTGCAAGGCTATTCCCACCAATATAAATCTCTCCAGGTACGTACGGTGGACAAATTTGATGCTGTTCGTTCAAAATATAGATTTCTGTATGAGATAACTGTTTCCCAATTGGTATATTTGCTTGTTTTTCATTTACTTTGTTGATAATCGGATATGTGGCAACACAAACTGTCGATTCTGTTGGACCATATGCATTTACAATTGGAATTTTCAAATCTACTTTTTCTTGCCATTTTCGTACCGTTTCCGGTAGCAATGTCTCTCCTCCAACAAATATATAGTTAAGTGATTTCAATTTTTCTAATTCATGTAGAGACGCTTGCGTTAAAGTATGGAAAAACACAGTAGGTAAAAGACAAAAATTTACTTGTTGCTTCTCAATTGCCTCGATAAAGTGGTTGAAAGATTTTCTTTCTATTTCCGATAAAATATAAAGCCTTCCACCAGTTAACAAGCTACTATAGATTTCCCAGACGGATGCATCAAAGATAAGTGATGCAAATTGTAGATGTACTTGATTTTTCTGAAAATGATACGTATTTTTTAAGGATTGTATAAAGTGAATTACTCCCTTATGAGGAATTAATACACCTTTAGGATTCCCAGTAGAACCAGATGTATAAATGATATAGGCTCCATCCTCCGTTGCATGTGTACGTTTCACTTGCTCAATAATTGGTTGTTTAGACATGTCTTCATATAAAATAACTTTTTGGTCTTGTTGAATATGTCGTAAACTAATTTTATGACTTGAAATAATATGAGTTGAATCACTATCCTGTAATATATAACGAATTCGGTCTACAGGAAAATCTGGCTCCACAGGTACATAGGTACCTCCTGCTTTTAATACTCCAATCATGGAAACAACGGCTTCTATACTACGATCCATGATGATACTTACACGGTTTTGTCTTTGAAATCCTTGGCGCAATAAAGTTTGTGCCACTTGGTTCGACAAGGCCCGTAACTCTTGATAAGTGATATTTTGTTGGCCCATCGTTATAGCAATAAGATCTGGATGTATATCCGCTTGTTCATCGATGAGTTGATCTAATGTCATAGCCGTCACGTTTTTCACAGCCAATGTATTTTGATAAACATCATAATCCTGTGGTAAAAGCAACTCTAGATTGCATATAGATATATCACTGTTTTCTAACAATATCTGTAGTAAATGTTGAAATCTATCTATAAAGTTCTGTATATCGTTTTCTTCATATATACCTGCGTTATAATCAATTTCAATATTTAAAGCATCATTTTGGCTTTGAACTAGTCGCCATACCATATCAAATACACTTACTCGATTATGATGTGTAATAACTTTCGTTTCTAAGCCTTCCATTCTGAAATTCGGAAGTTTCACCATGTTGAATACTGTTGAATATAAAGACGGTTTATTTTCTTCTCGATTCTTAACTTGCTGAATCAAATGGTTCAATGGATAATTTCTATGTGCGATAGCTTCTTTTATAGAGTTATTCACTTTTTGAACTAACTCTATAAAAGTTTCGGTTGGTGAAAGTGCTATACGTAGTGGAACAGTATTCACAAAGTAGCCAAATACCTCCATATCTTCTTCGTCACGGCTTCTGGTGTTAATTGGCATTCCAACTACCAAGTCTGTCTGATTTGTCATTTGATGTAATAAAACAATATAGATGCTTAGCCATACACGGTATGAGCTAACTTTATTTCCCTTGGAAAATTGTTCTATAAGGTTTGATAAAGCCGGCTTTATTGCATTTTGTAAAGCTCCTCCTTGATATGTTTGTACAAGTGACCTTCCGCTACTTGTTGGAAATTCACTCCACGGTAAGGTGCCTTCTAACTTTCTACTCCAATACTTCCCAGAATTAACATACTCCTCTGTTCCAATATAATTTCGTTGTTTATGTAAAAGTTTTCCATACATTTGTATTCTATGTAAATTTTTTTCTGTTTCAAAAGTTTCATCTAATGAATAAGCTTGTTCTAAATCTTGCAGGAATAGTCCTAAACTCCATCCATCAAAAATAATATGATGGAACAACATGTAAAGGAGATACTCATTTGGCCCCAACTGATACAGTTGAAAACGAAACAAGGTATCTGAGGTTAAATCAAATCTTGTGTGGAGATTTGATTTCAAAGTTTTGTCCAACATTTGATCTCTTATGGCGCTAGGATAGGAAGACCAATCATAAAAATCAATGTCTACATGAAATTGTTCTCTCCTTATTTGCTTCAGACCGTCATTCGTAGATACAATATTCATTTGTAACGCTACGTGTTTCACTACAATATATTGTAATGCCTTTTGTAGTCTTCTAAGATCTAAGTCCCCTTTTAATTGTATAGAAACGGGTTCATTATAAATGCCAGCTTCTATGTCCATTTGACGTGCCAACCATAATACTTTCTGATTTTCTGTTACATCGTATCGAGCTTCGGTTATCAACTGGGTATTTTCTACTTTAACAAATCGGTTCATACCTGTTCCTCCTTATTAACGAAAAATTTTACCAATAAAATTCATAACGCTTGTAGATGATTGTTAAAAACGTATAGTTTTGCTGTGTATAAAACCACTAGAATGTGAGAATAGAGGATTATGTTAATTAAAAATCACCAACTCATTTCGCTTATGCTTTTGTGATATACCTATATTCGTGCCGAAACAATTACACGGGACAATAATATGGATAAACAGCTTCAGCAGATAATCTTCAGTTTGCTCACTGACAAAGCGAGACATTCAGGTCAAGCTCTAAGTTTTTAGGAGTTAGGGCGTGGCACGACTCTTTTCTAATTACGCAATTGATCAAAAAAGACTGTAATAGGACATGCACATATAAGTATAATGGGATTCATTTCATTTTATAGAGGAATTTCAAAACGGATCTTAACTTCCGGTACTAAAAATTGAAGAGAATAAAATATAAGTGGTTTGGAGTCCTATTGCCTATTTTTGTTCCGTTACTACACAAAACCCTAGTTTGCAATTTGTAAACGACGTATTGGGTCGTAGTTTAATATTATCCAGATTATACTTGCGGTGTAATGTAAGCCATCATTTTTTTCTGCGATAGCAACCACACATGCGTCAGCTATACTTGAGCCAAGCTCGAATTAAGCTTTCCCGTCTCACATATCAACACAAGTTTACTAATATATCGGTAAGCATGCCCATAGTATATGACGAACGAAATGGAATGTCAAATTTTTCAAAAACAGGAAATATAAATGGTAATAATGTTATTTTACAATAAAAGCTTGGCTACTGAATATAAGTTATAATAACGCAAAATAATATATTGTATATCTGAGGCTTTTGTTTGCTAAACTTATGTTTATCCCGATAAGAACATCTTTAGACATAGTCTCTTATCTGTTGAGTTACATACATATTTTCAGTACTCTGTGTACCAGAAAGCCAACAAAGGTATCTTTTTTGATCTTAACTAGAATCTTTAACGTTATTAGATTGAATTGTATCCCCGATTACAGAATCCAAAACTCCAGTATCCTGGTTATAGTAAAAATCCAATAAATAGTTGATATTTGTCTCCTCAAAGTAAACTATAGGATTTCATTTCCATCACTAATACCATTGATTTTCGTCCACAAAAAACATCCAAGTAACCTGATAAAATGCTACCAGGGTGTTGTCCTTTTACTGATTATATTTTTAACATCCACTCTCAAGTAATTAGAAGGCTCTAATTCGGACTTCACACGTTTTAAAGCATCCCATTTACGGCTTATTTATCATGCGTAAAAGATGTAGTAAAACTTGAAATTGTCGCATTTAAAATATCTACTAGCTTGAAAATGAACATTATCGAACATTACAGAAGCTAGCGGAACATTTAGAGAGATGAATTTCCATTAATATTGCTACTTCTTCACCCTATGGTACACCTGTGTTTATACGAAACATTATAGGTTTGTAGTGATTTTTTTGATGCTTTAAACAGTAATCTACTATTTTGATACGTTCATCAATTGTTTCCTCCCTTTAGTCATAAAGTTACCTTTAATATTTTTTAAAGTTACTTAAAAAACAAAAAGAATATGTCATAAACAAAAGTTATGACACATTCTTTTTTATTTCAATACAAGCCATATTTATTTGAACAATCGGAGCAAATTTGACTTCTACACATCTGATGAAAAACGTGAGAAATCAATTCTAGAAACATTTATTTCTCAAGCTTTTATGGTTTTAGCCAGTTTTACCCGCCTCTTTTTAACATAGACTATTCTGTTACTTTTTCAATGATAGGTGACAACGCAATAGGTGGGAGAGACATAGTCATTGCTTTAAAATAAACATCTAGTTTATCTCCAATAGTATAAGAATTATTATCAAAAACAGGAACAAGTAATATTTTATTTTGGTTGACTAAATCCCACCAATTTTCTTGATAAAATAGCGCTTCTCGCATCGTCGGCGTATCTACAACTGTCATATAATGATCACCAACAGAAACAATATAACCTGTAAAATGGGTTTGTTGTTGTTTCTCAATTGATGGGCTAGAAATATGATCTGTAGAAAGTTCATTTGATGCAGCAGATGTAGGTGTTAGCCCGAAAAAAGAAAATCCACATCCTAATGCTAAAGTAGTTGCTAAGGTAACTAGTTTTTGTTTCGCTGTAAACATAATCAATTATTCCCTTCTATAATTTAATTTCCTTACATTACCAATTTTACCATTTTATTATTTAAAATCAAGTTATTGACTAAATCATTTAATTCCTTAGTTGCCCAGCATTTGGTGTTCAGCAGAAATTTGATCAAATATAGCCTCTTCTATATTTGTTGTTCCATCAAATTGGGTTATCACTTTTCATATTATTGATAAAAGTTACTTTTTGCGCTGAGAGCGTAATGGCGCAAAAAAAAGCAAGCCTGCCCTCCTTGTGGCTAGTGACCTACTTATCCTTAAACATATTTATTTATTTTATCAGCCGATTGCTATTGGGATGTACACTTCCAAATACCAAAACATCCTCATGTTTTTTTATTATCCTGGGCATCACCCTACCACTGTTTACAGCACTCGTAACCCAAAGGCTCGTTATTGTTAATTCGTCTAAGCTATTCACTCCCCCAACATAAATAGTGTCCGCTTCCGTTAAGAAGTTCTTTCTTGAACTAACTGAAATAGACATGTTTAGAATCGGAAGCTTGCAATGCAGAGTAGTTATCCATTACTATGTTTGCTGGTATTCCAAAAGTAGCAGCTGCAATTTGACGCATTTCCTCTACATGAAAAGGTATTATTCCCTCTACAAAGTAGCTTTCCATATCAATAGGACGACAGGCATGATAAGCACGAATATGCGTGTAATTTCCAAGGTCAACCCCTTGTTTCTTTTTCGCTTTATCATCAGGCACAAATACTTTTTTGTTACTATCCTCCATCGAACTATCTCCTTTCGCAATACTTCGGACTTTGTATTCCCTAAATAAATCCAATACTTTTCCATTATCTATTGAAGAAGACATAAACACGAGAAACAAATTTTCTAGTGTGCTATTCTCAATTTATTGTAAATATTTAAAGGCAGGCATTGGTTACTCCGAAACAGTTCCAAGTGTTGTTGTTTAGTAAACATAATGCAAAGAGTAATAAAATTCTTCGCTGTGCTTTTGTAGTCTCTTACCTGAAGACCAACGTCTTATCATTGAATGAGCAATTCCAAATTCTTTTTCTACTGTTTTATAACTCATACCCTCTTTTGATTTGGATTAATAAAGTTATTTAATTTTAGTCAAAAAGGTAAGAGCCTTACTACAAATTATAAGAAGCAAGGCTCTTTAAGTTGTTTCATTTACATCCAATAATTATTTATCCCTTAAAAAATGAATAATAAGTTTATATTTCTATAACAAGCCAATAAGTTTCAGTCCAATAAATACAATGATCCAGCTATCTAACCTATCTAAAACTCCCCCGTGACCAGGAAGTATTTTCCCCGAATATTTAATACCAAAGTTGCGTTTTAGTGCTGATTCAACCAAGTCACCAACTTGACCAGCTATAGATACAACAAGAGTTATTATTAAAGCTTCGATGTAGTTTACATATGTATTTAATGTCATTTGAAGAAACGTTCCTATAATAATCGCTGTTATAATACCACCTATTGCTCCTTCTACTGTCTTATTAGGACTAATTTTTTCAGCAAGTTTCTTTTTACCAAATTTTCTTCCAATAAAGTAAGCTCCTGAGTCAGTTGATCAAATTGTTAGTAATATAGATAACGTCCAAATAACTCCTTTATCTATTCTTGCTTCTGCTAATGAACTGAACCCAAATCCAATATATAAAACACCAATCAGCAAAGTCTCAGCCTTTTCAATTGAAAACTCCTGGTAAAGCACCCCGTTAATTTAAGTGTATTCATTCAAAATGTGCAAATAAGATTGTAGAGCAAGGTCTATCAAGCAAGAGTATAAGAATATTAAATAATGCGAACTTTAATACCGAAAACACCTGATGAAAAACAAATACTCAAAATAAAGAAAGTGATTCCTGCTATAATTGAAATTAATCCAATAGCATATTTGACTTTATCTTTAAAAATTTTGCATATGATTTTATAAATAACAATTCCAAGAAATCCACCTAATCCATTCAAAATTATATCATCAATATCAGTTGCACCTACTTTAAATAAATATTGCAAGACTTCAACTGCCACACTAATAATGACGCTCCATAAAGTGTTAATGAATATCCTTTTATTGTAATTAAACAAAATCAAATAGATACCTAATGGTATAAATAAAACAATATTACCCAGTACATTAATTAAAGAAAAAATACCACCATTAGATAAGTAATCTGTTATAGTATAAAACGGTATAAGATTTACAGATTGATATGAATTTGTTTTAAAAAATAAAAATGCAAATAAAATAAAAATATAAAATCCTAATCCTATAATTAACAAAATATAGTTGTGTTCAGTTTTTTTACTTTCATTAATCTTCATAGAGTATTCTCCAAATTCTAATTTATTTTCTTATAAGATATCTGCCTATATTATTATAATCCCCTGTAAATATTAATATTTTACTTAATTTAATCCCTATTTTCGCCGTGTGGTAATACCGTTCATCAATTTCGTACAGTTTATTCCGCACCCTCACCTAAGTTTCTACACGTTATCAGGAAATACTGTCACTATCACACCATCCGTATTATTGCCCGATACCTCAAAACGAAGATTTGCTGGCACATTAATAGTGGTATTTTCAGTAACAGGATAATAAAAGACCTCATATTTTTGACCATTAACAGTAGCAGAAATATGTTTTTCTTCTATTAGATAGTCTAAATATTCCTCTAACACAAAATTCTTTTCTTTCATAATCGCACTATGTGGTAAACCGACATAGCGAATATGCCATGGTTCATTCATAATTCCCGTTATGTCCGTTTTATCCTCTGGATAACGTAGAGTAAACCCGTATTTCCAAGCGTTCTCTGCAATCCACTCTCCCTCAGGTGCTACCTCCATCTTCCCTTGGGTACTTCCCACATCAAGCGATAAACCTAAATTGTGTTCGCTGTAACCTGCTGGCAAGGCACGAATGGAACCCATTTCTTTATAAAGTTTAGATTGCTCATCAAATCCTCGAAAACCACTTGTAATTAAAAAACTAGAAACTTCATCTTCTTCCGCATCAAGAACCATATCCGAAAATTTCCTTGCTATATCTTCTGATAAATATGTTTCGCTATTAAACAATCTGTATCCTTTTACCAATTCTTTGCGAACATTTAAATTGATGACATCTGATTTTATACTTTCATTGTGAACTGGGTGCTTACTGTTGACCAAAAGTAAATTTCCTTGATAAATTTGTTCTACTGGAATTTCTACTTTTTTTATATTTCCAGAAAACAACTTTCCCTCCACTACACCATTCTCATTATAGGCATTTCCTATTACACCTTTTTCATCTTGAAAGAATGGTACTATCTTAAAGGCTGTCACACCCAAACATATTGAAAAAATTAATAAAAAGCCCCACTTTTTCACTCTTAACTTCTCCCTTATTCTTTTTTACTTAAAAGATTATAAGTAAAACTAATTAAGAAAAAAGTAGGATGAATCTTAAGTTTTTCTTAAATTACTTACTTAAAATATGAAGCTATCTTAACTATTTTGTTTTACTATCTGATGCACAATGGATCTCTGCGATATTTATGACGACGACGTACCCTACCAAACGTCAACAAAGGAATATTTTATATACGATGATTTGTCAAATTAAGTGCAACAATTGCTCATTAAAAGCCTCGTTTGCAGTTTTCCAGCCAAGACATTTTCTTGGTCGGTTGTTGAT
>NZ_JBHURE010000020.1:0-88702 GCF_042674095.1 Lysinibacillus sp. NPDC056959
ATTTTGTACTTAAAAATAAATAAAGCACCATTTTCTTTTTATGATTTAACAATTTATATTTCATCTCCACTAAATTACAATATCGAAGATATAAACAATAAATTTTTAATAAGCAATATTCTTTCTTTATATTACGAGGAGATAAATAATATTTTTTATAAAGTTTATCCGAGAATTATTCGTATTGATAATAATTTTTATAGCATTCTTTACATTGATGCTATCAACGAAAAATATATAGATGGTAAACTTAAAATAAAGGAATTCTTATCATTAGATGAAAAATCTTTCTATAATAAGTTACTTGAAGCTAAAAATAAACAAATTCAAAAAATAACTAGATATCATAGTAATCCTCTCAACTATACTAGAAGTTTGATTAAAGATCAGCTATTTAATGATTTACTTATTGGAACTCAAAGACACGGTAGTATTAATGGAATAAATGAAGAAATAAATATAGATTTATTATATGAATATTTTATGAAAATTAGGGAAGATAAAAATATTTTTTGTGAAATTAAAGAAAATAATATAAAAATGAGAAAAAATAACATTTTTAATTCTAAGTTAAATACTATACAAAAAAAAGATATAGCCATTAAAAAAAATTCTTTAAACGGTCAACAAATTAATACAATTTGTTTTTACTTTAAAGAATCCAATTCACATAGTAAGTATATATTAGGGCCAATGATTCAATGTCTATTATCACAATATGGTCATTCGCTATTATTCAAAACTCTTAGAATTAATAATTTTCAACTTTATCATTTTGAAGCTCATTTTGATGAAGATACAGACCTTTTATTTATTCAATTTACATCTGAAAAGAATCAAATAAAAGAAATTTATAAATCTATTATTTATTCATTTCATAACTTAAAATTGAATGAAAATATTTTAAATGAATTAAAAGTATTTTTATCTAATGAATATCGATATAAGTTTCAAAAAAAGTATGGTCTTGTGAACTTTTATTTAAAATGTGGCAATTCAATCGAATATATGAATAATATATTTGAAGTTATAGAAAATGTCACTTTGGATGAATTAATTAAATACCTTAGTGATAGTGATTTAATTCTTATAAAAGAAGAGGACAATCTATGAATATAAATCGACTATTATTCCAAAAAATGGATGAAAATACAACAAATTCAACTTACAATGGTATAATCACTACCTCATACCATAATAGCCACTCTTTCATTAATAACATTAGTGTCGTAGTAAATATTGGTGGTCTTCAATCAACACCAGGAGCTGCTCATTTTCTAGAACATATGAAATTTTGGTATAATAATACAAATTTATACGATACTATGAATAAATTACAAACGGTATTAAATGCAACAACGTCTGAATTTACAACTGATTTTTCACTATGTTGTACAAAAAATCAAATAACCATTTCAATAAATCATTTACTAAAAAGTTTATATAATCATACATTTTCTATAGATATATTCGAAAAAGAGAAAAAAGTCATTATTAATGAAATTAAGGGTTATGATTTACTAATCTCTGATAAAGAACAATTAAATTTCATTAGAAAAATTATTGGGAGAATTCCTGAGGTGAAATCTCTAACAATTGAAGAACTATCTAAATTATCTATCAAAAATTATCAAAAAAATAATACTCATATCTACATATATGGCGATATGAGTATTGATAACGAAGAATCTACTTCAAATAATTACAATAACGGAGTTCTTCATATTCCAATCAAATTTATCGATAAAGAATGCACTATCTCAGGAAAAAATATAGAAATAATTATTAAAGTTTTATATTTAACGTTCTGTGGAGATTTTAATTTTACATATCATGGTAGGTATATTAAAACCAATCAGGCTTATAGAAAGCTAAGTAAGATACATTTTGATAATGATGATTATTTGATTTTTAAAAATAATTCATTTAAGAGAGTAGTGGACTTACTTGAGGATCCAAATAGTGCTTTAAGATTTTTAGAGTTTTTCAAAATACAAAAAGGTGATTTCTCAAGATTTTATGACTGTATGTCTAACTCACTTAAGTTAGAAACACTATTAGATAATTTAATAACGGAAGTTAATTAATTATGAAAATTCGCTATATACTCTTACCTTTTTTGATCTTATCTATTATGTATTATACTTTTGAACTTGATACTTATTTTTATAAAAGTTTAGACACATTACTTAATTCTAAGAGACATTCTTATAATTTATTCTTTTTATTTTGTATATTATTATCTTTGATACTTTTTCCACTTCAATCAAAATTTTTTAATATCGTTTATAATATGTCATGTATTAATAAAGAATATTCAAAATTAAAAAAAGAAGATAATTTAATGGAAATAAATAAAATTCTATTAAAGTATAAAATTCCTACCAAGAATAAAATTTTTTGTTTATTAATTACTAATGTTATCTCTTGGGGTATTGGCTTAAAAGTTATTGCATATTTTGAACTAAATTTAAATATATATGTATCGTATATTCTTTCATCAATATTTTTCATATGCAGTCTATACAATATATCCTCTATATTTAAATCCAAAATTAAAAACAGAATATATTTATTCTCTATTACGCTATTTCTTTCTCTATCTGTATTAATAATTTTAAATAGTGAAGAAATAATTTTTATATTAATACAATCTATATTCTTAAAACTTTATGCATTACTTTATTTAAAAGAATGATACTATGTCAAGAAAGACAAAGAAATTTGAATTTTGCTTTCATCCTCCCGCGCTACCGCTTGCTGGCCCTGATAAAAAAAGAAAGCAGGAATTATTCGCAGAACGAATAAATTCCTGCTTCTTATTTTACAAAATTAATCTTCCATCGTAGATAAATCACCTGTTGGTAAATTTAACTCCCACGCCTTTAACACTCGACGCATGATCTTACCACTGCGCGTTTTTGGTAGCTTATCCTTAAATTCGATTTCACGAGGTGCTGCGTGTGCGGATAAGCCCCTCTTAACAAAATTACGAATATTCTCAGTCAATGCATCTGAAGGTTCTACACCCTCACGTAAGGATACAAACGCTTTAATAATTTCACCTCGCACAGGATCTGGTTTGCCAATCACCCCTGCCTCGACGATATCAGGATGCTCTAGTAGCTTACTTTCTACCTCGAAAGGACCTACCCGCTCACCAGCTGTCATAATAACATCATCTATACGCCCTTGGAACCAGAAGTAACCATCATCATCCATATAGGCAGAGTCCCCAGTCACGTACCATTCACCTTTTAAGAAATAGGATTCATAACGCTCTGGATTTCCCCAAATTTGACGCATCATCGCTGGCCAACCACGTCGGATTGCTAGATTTCCCATTGTAAAAGGCGGTACTTCATTACCAGCGTCATCAACAATCGTCGCATGAATACCTGGTAATGGCTTACCCATTGAACCTGGCTTAATATCCATAGAAGGATAGTTACAAATCATATGCGCACCCGTCTCTGTCATCCACCACGTATCATGAATACGGTGACCTAGCTCATCAGTCCCCCAACGAATGACCTCTGGATTTAACGGCTCACCAACAGATAAAATATGACGTACCGAAGATAGATCATAGTTCTCAAGCATACCACTACCAGCACCCATTAACATTCTGAAAGCAGTTGGTGCACTATACCAAACTGTTACACTATAATCCTGAATAGCTTGGTACCAAGCTTGTGGTGAAAATCTCCCACCCACAATTAGCATAGTGACACCATTTAACCATGGACCAAAAATGCCATATGCTGTGCCTGTCACCCATCCTGGATCAGCCGTACACCAGTAGATATCGTCTTCTCGCAAATCTAATACCCATTGTGTTGATTGATATTGTTGAAGCATTGCATTATGAACATGTAATACTCCCTTTGGTGCCCCTGTTGATCCAGACGTATAATGAAGAATCATCCCATCCTCTCTGTCCACCCATTCAATGTCAAATTGAGAAGATGCTTCTTTCAAGCGTCTATTAAAATCTAAAATTTGTGTTGTTTCCTCTATATCAGACCCTACTAAAAAGACTTGCTGCAAATGTGGTAGTTTTTCTAAAGGTACACGTCCAAGTAACTCTGGTGTTGTCACTAATACTTTAGCTTCACTATCTGCAAGTCTGTCATAAACAGCACCTTCCATAAATGCCTCGAATAACGGACCTACGATTACGCCCATTTTCAAAGCGCCTAATAAAGAAAAATAAAGCTCCGGTGAACGGGGCATAAAAATAAATAATCGATCACCTTTTTCTAAATTTGTTACTGCCTTAAAAACATTTGCAGCTTTATTTGTCAGCTTCTTCATTTCATTGAAAGAATAAGCCTCTTTACGTTTTCCATCATTAAAATAAAGTGCAACTTTGTTTTTCCGATGTGTTTCTGTATGACGGTCAATTGCCTCGTATGCCATATTCACAAGCCCTGTTTCATACCAACTAAATCCCTTTTCTGTCTCTGCCCAATCATGTGTTGCCGCAGCTTTTTCATAGTCAAGCAAATTATATTGTCCCGGTAAAGCATTCAACTTCTCCAACATTTTCATCCCCATGAAACTACCCCTCTCTTTGCTATCGCCTTAGTACATTAGTAAGCAAATTTCAAATCATAATTTCATCATTTTCCCCCTTCAAAATCCGCCACCATCCCCAAAGACAAATACGTTATGCAGCAATTGTTATACAACAGTTTAGGTAGTATAAAATTAGTGAATGCTTATTCACACTGCATTCATCTGTTGAATAACAGTTGCAATATACATATATTTTACACGAATTCACCAAGAATGTCTTAATATTTTCATTTTTCTAAAAACACAGGTATATTTTGCAATAAATAACGTTTTTCCGCAGGAAATCAGCTATAATGGAATTATTAAACTCAGGTGGTGTAATCATGGAACATAAAAGAACTTTTTTTTCTGTCACAAAGGAAACAAAGCATGGTACTGTGTATGTGGAAGGACCTGTTCCTCCAGAAAAATTAGCTACATATTCATTCCACGAAGGCTTGGTTGCTTTTAGACCTCCAAAGCAACAACAGCAAGCCATTATAGAAATTGCAGGGCTTCCTGAAGGACGAATTATTATTATTCGAAATGAAAACATTATTGTAGGCTACGTCACTTACTTATATCCCGATCCACTTGAGCGATGGGCGGAAGATCGAATTGATAACATGATTGAGCTAGGTGCTATTGAAGTCATTCCAGAATATCGTGGTACAGGTGCTGGCAAGGCACTACTAGCCGTGTCTTTTATGGGAGATGAAATGGAAGATTATCTTGTTATCACTACCGAATATTATTGGCATTGGGACTTAAAAGGGACTGGTTTAAATGTTTGGGATTATCGCAAAATGATGGAGAAAATGATGGGCTCTGCCAACTTCGAATATTTTGCTACAGATGACCCTGAAATTACATCACATCCTGCTAACTGCTTGATGGCACGTGAAGGAAAACGCGTGCCCCCTGAGACAATGGAAAGATTTGATAGACTTCGTTTTAGAAATCGCTTCATGTATTAAAACCAACACAAGGGGATGAGTATATGATCGTAGAAGAAATTATGAATGATGAGCCTCACACACTGGCTCCGACAAATACAGTCGTTGAAGCACTGAAATTAATGCGTGAGAAAAAAGTACGTCATTTGCCAGTTGTAGATGAGGAACATCACGTTCTCGGGGTTATCACAGAAAGAGATATAAAAGAGGCTTTACCTTCCTCATTACGGGATGAACCTAACTCTCCAGTTTTTAATGCAAAAGTGGAAGAAATTATGATTAAAAATCCACTTGTCGGTCATCCACTTGATTTCGTAGAAGAAGTAGCTCTTACTTTTTATGAATCCAAAATAGGATGTTTACCCATTGTCTCTGGAGGGAAATTAGTTGGGATTGTAACTACTACAGATTTACTCTATACATATATAGAGTTAACAGGCGCCACTGAACCTGGCTCAAAAATTGAAATTCGTGTAGCCGATACGCCAGGAATATTATTTGAAGTCACAAAAATTTTTAGCGAACATCATGCAAATGTCCAAAGTGTCTTAGTTTATCCTGACTCTGAAAATACGCAAAATAAAATATTAAGTGTCCGAGTAAAAACCCTGAATCCACTAGCTATGATTGAAAAACTTCGTAAAGAAGGCTTTGATGTATTATGGCCAAATTTACCAGGTGTTTCATTACAATGAAAAAAGCAGTATTTGTTTACTCGCCAGAGCAACTCGGATATAAATTTTCAGATACTCATCCTTTCAATCATAAACGCTTGACACTTACAATGGATTTGCTAAAGAATATTGATGCTCTTACTGATTTTGATATCGTTCCAGCTCGTGTCGCTACAGAGGAAGAGCTTTTACTTGCACATGATCAAAAATATATTGATATCGTTAAAAGAGCAGGTCATGGCGAGCTCTCAGAGGCACTATGTGAAAGCTATGGCATCGGTACTGAAGATACACCCATTTTTAAAAATATGCATGAAGCAAGTGCACAGCTTGTCGGTGGAACGTTAACAGCTGTCGATTATGTTATGGAAGGAAAGGCCGAGCACGCCCTCAATCTAGGTGGAGGGCTACATCATGGCTTCCGTGGCCGTGCATCGGGTTTTTGTATTTATAACGATAGTTCTGTAGCCATTCGCTATTTGCAGGAAAAATACAATGCTCGTGTACTTTATGTAGATACCGATGCCCATCATGGGGATGGAGTGCAATGGAGTTTTTATGAAGATCCAGATGTTTGTACATTATCTATTCATGAAACAGGTCGTTATCTTTTTCCCGGAACTGGTAATATTACGGAACGTGGAAATGGACAGGGTTATGGCACTTCTTTTAATTTTCCAATTGATGCTTTTACGGAAGATGAGAGTTTCCTAGAAATATATGAAAAAGCTATGCGAGAAGTCTTTGAATTTTTCAAGCCGGATGTTGTGCTTACACAAAACGGCGCAGATGCACATTTTTTTGATCCATTAACACATTTATATGGGACAATGAATATTTATCGGGAAATTCCAAAACTTGCACATAAATTAGCACATGAATATTGCAGGGGGAAATGGATTGCTGTTGGCGGTGGAGGCTACGATATTTGGCGCGTTGTGCCTCGCGCATGGTCTATGCTTTGGCTTGAAATGACAGATCAGCAATTACCGACAGGACCCCTCCCTCAAGCATGGTTAGATCGATGGCAGCCTGAATCACCTGTGCCTTTTATTCCAACTTGGGAGGATCCAAATCCACTATATGAGCCAATCCCTAGAAAGACTGAAATTGAAGAAAAAAACACGCAAATGCTAACCAAAGCGCTACATATTATTCGCAATGAGAACCGCGCTTAACACTATGCCTCACGACTATCGTGGGGCTTTTCGTTTGCTCTTAGTCATCTATACGTCTATATAAAAACACGTAAATCCTTAAACAGATTTACGTGTTAAGTATCGTTATTTACTTTTGACAGATTGTCGATATTCAATACGATGCGGTAAAATAACCGCTTCGTCCTCAACAGGCTCTTTGTTCATTAATTTTGTCAGCAAGCGCATTGCGACAGCTCCGATATCGTATAGTGGTAACGCGACACTTGTTAGCTGTGGACGAACCATGCGAGCTAATTTTGAATTTTCAAAGCTAATTACTTCGATATCCTCAGGTACATCTTTGCCTGCATCCTGTGCACCATGAATCAATCCAATTGCTAATTCATCACTACCTGCAAAATAAGCTGTTGGAGGATTTTCAAGTGAGGATAATGTTTCCCACGCCTCTAAGCCCATATCATAGCTCGATTCATCCGCAGCGATTAGTGATTCATCTATAGGGTAACCTGCATCTTGTAAGGCTTTTTTATAAGCTGCAAGTTTGAATTTTCCATTAATAGTATACGAAAGCGGACCTGTTACGAAAGCGATTCGCTTATGACCATTTTGAATAAGTAATGTAACCGCCTCATAAGCCGCTTGGTAATAATCAATATTAACAGTCGCAATTGTTTGTGATTCATCTACTGAACCTGCAAGTACAATCGGCACAGGAGAATGATCCATAGTTTGTTGCATTTTTTCAGTTACTTCATCACTCATCATGACAATACCGTCAACCTGTTTCCCCAGCATTGTATCCAGTAGCTGAAGCTCTTTATCTTCATGTTGGTCTGAGTTGGCTAAAATAATATTGTAACGATACATTGTTGCAATATCCTCAACACCACGTGCCAGCTCCGCATAAACATTATTTGCAATATCCGGGATAATCACGCCAACTGTTGTTGTTTTCTTACTTGCTAATCCTCGCGCTACTGCGTTTGGACGATACTCTAATCGTTCAATTACTTCTAATACTTTTTTTCGTGTTGCCGGTTTTACGTTTTGATTACCATTGACTACACGAGAAACAGTTGCCATTGAAACATTTGCTTCTCTTGCAACATCATAAATTGTAACAGTCATCGTACGTGCCTCCCTTTTTCCTTTAATAGCCTTATCATACGATAATTTTCATATTCTTTTCAAGAAGCAGTATGTATATGCAAAGAAAAACCAAGTACAAGTAGTACTCTTCTAGACATTATTTTGTCACTATATAGTAAACACCACCTGCCGATTAAAGCAAGCGGTGTTTATCAACATATCAATTATGCCCCGACAAATTATGTCTGGAATCGGCTTTGGGCCAACAGATGCTTTTTGCGCGAAAGCGTAGTGCTAACGTAGCGGCAGCACCGTGTTTTTGTCTGTGCGAAAGCGAAGCGACAGCAACACAACACCGATGTTGGTCATTCAGCCGTTGCCACAGGACGTGGCGTTTTTAGACTGAGTTCCTCTATTTCAGCGGGTGTTTGGACACCCGCTGAAAAGTAACTTAAATCTGTATTCTATCTCACCAGCTATAGAGGCGGGGGACTTCTGTACCTGTCGCTACGCTTTCGGTACAGAAAATAATTGCTGAAAAAAGTTAAGCATTGATTTCATGGTTCTTCATGAAAGTTTGTAGTGTTTGGTAGAACGCATCAAATGTTGGAATATCCATTTGTTGTTGTGAATCTGAAAGTGCTACAGATGGATCTGGATGCACCTCTGCCATGACGCCATCAGCTCCAATAGCAATTGCCGCCTTAGCACATGGTAATAGTAAATCACGACGACCTGTTGAATGCGTAACGTCTACAAATACTGGTAAATGCGTTTCTTGTTTTAAAATTGGTACAGCAGAAATATCTAATGTGTTACGTGTTGCTTTTTCGTAAGTACGAATACCACGCTCACAAAGAATGATGTTTTCATTTCCTTTAGACATAATGTATTCTGCTGCGTGAATGAATTCATCTATTGTCGCTGCTAAGCCTCGTTTTAAAAGGACAGGTTTATTTGTTGCACCCGCTGCTTTTAATAATTCGAAGTTTTGCATATTACGTGCACCAATTTGGATAACATCGATGTAATCTAATGCTTCCTCTAAATGACCTGGTGTAACAATTTCCGTAATAACGCCTAAACCGTATTCCTCTGACACACGTTTTAAAATTTTAAGTCCTTCTAACCCTAGACCTTGGAAGTCATATGGAGAAGTACGTGGCTTATAAGCACCACCACGAATTAATTTTTCACCTTTTGCTTTAATAGATTCTGCTACCGCTGCTACTTGTTCGTATGACTCTACAGCACAAGGTCCAAATACGAAAGATGGTTTTCCTTGTCCAATTAGCTCACCATTTATATTAATGACAGTATCTTCTGATTTTTTCTTGCGGGATACAAGTAACTCTTTTTTCTTGTCTGCTTCAAGTTGTTTTAAAGCTGTTTTAAAAATTTGTTTAAATATATAATCTACCGTCATTTGGTTTAATGGACCTTGATTGTGTTCTTTAATAAGATCAAGCATGTGTCGTTCACGCAATGGATCATAGCGAATCACACCTTGTTTTTCTTTAATCTTACCGATTTCATCAACTACTGCTGCTCGTTCGTTAATTAGACGAAGAATTTCTAAGTTCAAACCGTCAATTTGACTACGTAAGCTTTCTAAATCTTTTTGGCTCATGCTTTCTTGCTCCTCTCCTAATGACAGACACTTTCAGAACTCTGAAATGTATGTTACATTTTTAGATAATAGCAACATTATAATCAATGTTGCACAGAATGTCACGTATTTTTAATTTAGCGCTTCAACTCGCTAAATTATATAATTATATTAACATATTACGAGAAAGGAAGCGAGTACATTGAGTTCAAAATTATTTGCACTTGATATCGGTACACGTTCTGTAGTAGGAATTATTTTAGCAGAAGATAATGACCACTTTCACGTGGAAGACATTTTAGTAAAAGAACATAAAGAACGCGCCATGGTAGATGGTCAAATACATAATGTCATGTATGTGGCAGATTTAATCAATGAAATTAAACATCAACTTGAAGAGAAGCATGGTCCTTTAACAAAAGTGAGTGTCGCTGCCGCTGGTCGCTCTTTGAAAACAGAACAAGCAAGCGTGACAATCAATATTCGTAATCGGCCAATCTTTACAGAAGAAGATATAAGCCGTTTAGAACTACAAGCTGTTCAACAGGCACAACAACAGCTCCTTCAACACAAAGATGATGCTAAAATAAGCCACTATTATTGTGTTGGTTATTCAGTTCTATACTATCGTTTAGATGGAGAAGAGATTGGTAGCCTACTCGATCAGCAAGGCGATGAAGCACAAATTGAAGTGATTGCTACGTTCTTGCCAAGAGTTGTCGTAGAATCCCTTATCGCGGCTCTTAAACGGGCGGATTTAGAGATGGATGCACTAACATTAGAACCTATTGCAGCTATTAACGTGCTTATCCCCCCAACGATGCGTCGTTTAAATGTGGCGTTAGTTGATATTGGTGCTGGTACATCTGATATTGCCATTACCGATAAAAGTACTGTTGTCGCGTATGGCATGGTACCAACAGCTGGTGATGAAATAACAGAAGCATTAAGTGACCATTATTTACTCGACTTCCCAGTTGCCGAACAAGCGAAACGACAACTGCAAACAGCAGAAGAAATATTAATTCAGGATATTTTAGGCTTTGATCAATATTATCCGAAAGAGGAAGTTCTTCAAGCAATTGATCCTGCTGTCAAGCAACTGGCGAAAGCCATTGGAGAAGAAATATTACGTCTTAATAATCAGTCAGCTCCTAAAGCGGTAATGCTTGTTGGTGGAGGTAGCTTAACACCCAAACTTACAACTGAACTTGGACTTATACTAAATTTACCTGCCAATCGCATTGCTGTTCGAGGGATTGACGCTATTCAAAACTTAACAAAGGAAGATCATATTAAAGCATCTCCTGAATTAGTGACTCCAATTGGTATTGCCATTGCGGCAAAAAAAACGCCTATTCAATATATGAGTCTAACTGTCAATGAACAAGTAGTGCGCCTTTTTGAATTAAAAGAAATGACTGTTGCTGATGCATTTTTAGCAGCCAATATTCGAGCAAAGCAGTTATATGGAAAACCAGGGCATGGACTATCAGTGAATGTAAATGGACAAGATATTTTCATTCCTGGTGGTCACGGTCAACCGGCAGAAATTTTAGTGAACGGCCACCAAGCATCCACTAAAACAATGATTAAAACAGGTGATGCCATCCAGCTAATTGAAGGCCAAGACGGTCAGCAAGCTAATGCTACGGTGAGAGATATTGTAGATGATGCTGCCATTAAAACCGTTACGATTCAAGAAACAAAATATGTAATTGAGCCACAAATAACTGTTAATGGTTCCCCTGCATCACTCGATAGTGCATTAAATGATCGAGATGTTGTGATGTTTGAAATAGCTGAAACAGTCGAGGATGTATTTAAGCTCACAAATAATTGGGCGTTATTAAAACAATTTGAGTCATTTTATATTCAAGTGGATGGAAAGCCACTTTATTTACCAGATTTTTCAGCTCATTTAATGATTAATAGTAAACCATCAAAAATGTCATATGCTGTACAAGATGGTGATGTACTTACATTTCAGCAACAAACATACCCTACCGTTCAACGGATTGCTGACCAAATGAGTGTTTTACTTGAGGATAAAATCATCATACACTTTCAAAACGAGGTAGTAGAGCTAAAAAAAATGGCTAACGAAGTTCTCGTAAATCAAGTAGTGGTATCACCTCATTCAACCGTTCCAAATGGGGCCGCTATTTCATTTAAAGAGAAAGACCGAAGTCGTTGGATATACCAGGATGTGTTCCGTTTCTCTAATTGGCAACTGCCTACTACTTTTAAAGGTAATTTTACGATTTTACGAAATGGTCAACCAGCAACCTTCGATATGGAGATTTTCGGTGGAGATAAACTAGAAATTTTACTAGAAAAAGCGCCTATATCTTAAAAAAAGGGATACGATACATCGTTGTCAGATGTATCGTATCCCTTTTATCTATTACGCGCGAACTTCTTCACTTTTTTCTTCAGCTTGTTCCTTTTTTTCACTAGCATCCTGTGCTTCAGGTTCTTCGCTAGGAATGAAATCCTCCAGTGGCTCTTCACCCTCGAAAGAAACAGTACCATCGTCAAAAACAGTTGGTGCCTTTGCTGATTTTAATGTTTTTACTTTCTCTACTAATTGTGTAGATTGTTCTTGAATTTGTTTAGATAATTGAACGGTTTTATCTTTTGCAGTTGTCGAGAAATCTGCACTCTTATCTTTTAAGTTAACAGCTTGTACTGCTACATCGCTAAGTAAATCTTTTCCTGATTTCGGAGCTAGTAATAAGCCAGCAGCTGCACCTACAATACCCCCAACTAATGCACCAATAACGAAATCCTTCATGTTCACTCGCTCCTCTTCATAAATCGATTCTTGCGGATGATAAAGCTGCGGCAATGAACTTTCAAGTTGTTGTTCCTTCACTTCATTAAAATTCGGCTTTTGAGTTGTCATGCAACAATTCCTCCCCATCTTATTATCTAATTTGCCTAGACTGGTTGTCCATCTGCTTTTGCGGATGCATTCTTCAACTTATGCCTAAGACTTTATTTTTATTCAGCTGGCATTAACGCCTACCGAACAATAATTATTTTTTACGGCCCCATTTTCTTTTCGATTTCTCAGTTTGCGCTGCTTCAAAAGGATAAACATCATCTTGAATCGCCTCATTGGCTTGTTCGATAATTTTACGTTTTTTCCACTTATCAGCAATGCCGATTGCGACATTACTCCACTGAACAACCTGTGCAATTTTTTCTTCATTTTGTTCCACACTTGTAGAAATTGAAGAAGTAATTTGCTGTACAGATTTATTTAAACCATTCACAGAGTCGCCAATCCCTTTGACTGCATGAACAACAGAATTTAACTGTTCAGATTTTTCTTGAATATCTTCTGCCAAGCTATTTGTTTTAGTTAGTAAGGAAGTCGTTTCACGTGTAATACCTTCCATTTGACCTTCTATACCTGATAATGTTCCTGCTAAACTGTTAAGGATTGGTTTGAGCGAAATTAATGTCATTCCTACACTCACACAAAAAATTAAAAAACCGATTGCTGCGATGATTGCTGCAATATACAAAATAACTTCCATAATTAGACCTCCTGCAAGTACAAATTCTCTTTACTATTCATTTCCTTATTTTCGACAAAAAAAACGGAATCCCTTCTCATTTTTGAGAAAAAACAGCTTATTCCTTGCGGACTAAGCTGTTTCGTTGTTCTTTAGCACGTCTTCAAAAGCATCCTGGAATTTGTGAACATCGCCAGCGCCCATAAATAAAAATACTGCGCCTTTATGCTTTGTCAACACATCGATTCCTTCAGTGGTAATCACTGCACTGCCTTCAATTAAAGACGCTAAATCTTGGATTGAAAGTGCGCCTTGTGTTTCCCTTGCAGAGCCAAATATATCACATAAATATGCTGTATCTGCAAGACTTAGACTATCTGCGAAATCCTGTAAAAAAGCTTGTGTACGTGTAAATGTATGTGGTTGGAAAATAGCTACTAGCTCACGATCCGGAAATTTTTGTCGTGCCGATTGAACCGTTGCACGGATTTCAGTTGGATGGTGTGCATAGTCATCTATTAAAACATTATTCCCAATTTCCGTTTCTGTAAAACGTCTTTTCACACCTTTATATGTGTTTAAACGTTCTTGAACGATGTCTGGTGAAATACCTTCATATTGGCAAAGTGTAATAACAGCTAAAGTATTTAATACCGCATGATCGCCAAACAACGGGATAAAGAATGTACTATAAAATTCATTGCGGACAAATACATCAAATTTTGTACCCTTTGTTGTTTTTTCAACATTACGAGCCTCAAAATCATTTTCAGCCCCAAATCCGTAATAAACAACGGGTACTTTCGCTTGAATACGTTGTAAATGTTCATCATCACCGCAAGCAATAATGGCTTTTTTAACTTGTAATGCTAATGCTTGAAAGGCTGAATATACATCCTCTATGTTTGCAAAATAGTCAGGATGGTCAAAATCAATATTAGTCATTACTGCGTAATCGGGATTGTAAGCTAAAAAGTGTCGACGGTATTCACATGCTTCCATTACAAAGAAGTCAGCATTTTCATGCCCAGCTCCTGTTCCATCACCGATTAAATAAGAAGTTGGCTTATAACCACCTACAACATGAGACATTAAGCCTGTCGTAGATGTTTTACCATGTGCACCTGTAATAGCAATCGACGTATAATTACCAATATATTCACCTAAAAATTTATGGTAACGAATAACTTCTACACCGATTTCACGTGCACGCTCTAATTCGGGATGATCATCAGGAAATGCGTTCCCTGCAATAACTGTCATACCTTCTTTAATATTATCTGCATTAAATGAAAAAATTGAAATATTACGCTCACGTAACGGCTGTTCCGTGAAGAAATATTTATCAATATCTGAGCCCTGTACTTGTTCACCAGCATCAAATAAGATTTGTGCAAGTGAACTCATGCCAGAACCTTTAATGCCTGTGAAATGAAAAACTGTCATTAATTAAACCCCCCGGGAATTCAATATCCCTTCTATCATCTATTAGGTGTAACGTATTTTTTCACTAATTATTAGGTATTAATACCTTTGGTAGTACTAAAAAATACGTACTAATCAACACATCTTGTCTATTATAGCACTATTTATGCATAAGGATAAATGTGTAACTTTTCTAAAAAAACTAATTTCGACGTAATTAAGATAATCTATACGAAAACAATACAATTCTTATTCAAACATAGCAATTAAATCTTCTTCTGTAATATAACTTTCTCTCGGTTTACTGCCTCTTGCCTCAGACACAAAACCATGTGATTCCAACATATCGATTAAACGAGCAGCACGATTATAACCAATATGGTATTTGCGCTGAATCAAGGAAGTAGAAGCACCTCCCTGCTCATAAACAAATCGACATACATCCTCAAACAGATCATCTTGCTCAGCCGAAACTTCCGTCTTCTTTAAAAGTTCCTCTTGATCGAATATATAATCTGGCTCTCCTTGTTCACGAACATGCTCAATAATCGCTTCAATTTCATCATCTGTCACAAATGTACCCTGCAAACGCACTGGAGCAGACATACCATTGCCTAAATATAACATATCGCCCCGTCCAAGTAACCTTTCTGCACCTTGCCCATCTAAAATCGTACGCGAATCGATTTGTGAAGATACCGCGAAAGCAATACGTGTAGGAATATTTGATTTAATAAGCCCTGTAATAACGTCAACAGAAGGTCTTTGAGTTGCAACAATTAAATGGATACCACAAGCACGTGCCTTTTGCGCAATACGACAAATTGCCTCCTCTACATCTGCAGGAGACATCATCATTAAATCTGCTAATTCATCAATGACAATTAGAATATACGGTAATTTTAAGCTATGTTCATTATTTTTATCCGCAATTGCATTATAACGTGTAATATCACGTGCACCCGCATGAGCAAATAACTGATAACGACGCTCCATTTCCTCCACTGCCCATTTCAGTGCAGCTGTAGCCGCTTTAACATCTGTGATGACTGGGCTAACTAAATGTGGAATATGATTAAACGGTGCTAACTCTACCATTTTAGGATCGATGAGCATCAGTTTTAATTCATGTGGTGCAGCTTTATATAATAAGCTAACCAAAATTGAATTAATACAAACTGATTTACCAGAACCTGTAGCTCCGGCAATTAAACCATGTGGCATTTTTCGTAAATCAATGGTTACAGGCTTCCCTGTTAAATCCAGACCCAATGCTGCTTCTAACGGTGAATCTGACTCAAGGAAAGAAGCACTATTTGTCACTTCCGATAATCGAACAGCGCGAGATACACGGTTCGGAATCTCAATGCCAATTGAGCTCTTCCCAGGAATCGGCGCTTGGATGCGGATATCTTTCGCTGCCAATGCAAGCTTCAAATCATCTGATAGATTACGGATTTTACTAACCTTCGTACCATGACTCACTGTTATTTCAAATTGCGTCACGGCAGGTCCTTGCATAATCGATTCTATTTGAGCTGAGACTTGGAAATAAGACAAAGCTTCGACTAACGTATCTCCCTGTTGCTCCATCCACTCAGTATCCTGTGTTTTTTCCTCAGGTGGCTCTAAAAACTCATCATCTGGCTTTTGATACACACGCACAGGTTTTTGAGGCATTTCCATCACTTGATTTTCCACGGATGTTTCATCTGATTTAGAAGGTTGTTCTGGATATTCTTCTAGATCAACATAATTCTTCTCGGGAATCACTACATTTTCGGTAGTAAGCTCCTGATCAGTAGTTGATTCTAGTTCCGTTTCGTTAGTTACCTCTACTTCCTTGTCAGTAGTCGTTCCCATTTCCGTTTCAGTAGGTACTTCTACTTCCTTTTCGGTAATTGCTTCCATTTCCGTTTCAATAGGTACTTCTACTTCCTTTTCGGTAGACGTTCCCATTTCCGTTTCAGTAGTCGCTGAAATTTCGTCGGAGCTTTCAACATCAATCACAGTCTTTTCTAATGTCGAAACGTTCGACATTGATGCAACTGGTGCCATTGAAATGACCGACACACTTTCTGTTGTAGCATTGAATGGAGCAGTATTCGGAATAGAAACCTCGTCTTCCTTCGACGAATGTGGTGTTGCTGTATCATCCATCTCTAACTCGCTAATTTCTAAATGTATAGATTGTTGAATCTTATCTTCATTGGATGGTACTAATCGATGTTCTTCCTCTAAATGAAACGGCTCAGAAGAAGGCGCCTGTTCCTCTTGATCCTTTCCAACAATTGTAGGGGTCGGCATCGTATTTTTTAATTGCTGTCGAATTCTCCATTTCTCTTTATCTGTTTTAAGCATTAAAACATTGAATGGAACGCCACCACTTTTTTCTTTCTTTTCTTCCGGTTGCTCTTCTACAGATTGTTCTTGCAATATATCTTGCTCACGACCTTCATTCACGGATGGCTGGACTACTGTAACTTCACCAATATGGATGGTAGAATTTTCGATTTGTACTTGTTCTACAACTACTTCTTTCACATGAATTTCTGATTGATCAACCGGAAGTTGTTCAATATTCAGCTCTTGCTGAACAGCTTCTTTCACTTGGTCTTCAAATTCTACGGCAAAAGAAGTTGTTAGCGGTACAGGTAATTCCGCTGTCGTTTTATCATTAGGATGATTGGTTTCGTCTGATAATTTATCATCAAAAGTAATCGGCTTCTTAGTAAATGCTTCAATTGTTTCAGGGATTTCTAACTGTTCAGGTCCTTCTTTTTGCTCTGCGCTAATAGGCTCTTTTACTTCCAGTATATTTTCAATAGCCTCATTTGTTGTCGCTTCTTTTATAGACTCAGTTGCTGTAGGTATTTCTAACTCTTTTTTGTCGTGCTCTTCCTTCCGTTTCTCTAATAGTTGCTCAATTGGGCTCGGCTTAGTAAAACCATAGACTGGTGACGGAACATCAGTTGGTACAAAACGTTTGCGATTAGCCTGCAAATCACTTTCATCTGTTTTTTCTGATGGATACTTCGTTTCTTTAGGTGTAGTAGGCAATTCATTTTGCGCATCTCGAAAAACCAGACTTGCTTTCGAACGATTCTCCGGTTGAGGCTGACTTCGCGTAATCGTCGTTCTACCTGTTCTTTTCGTTCGATTTGCTAATAGTTCTCGAATACCTGAAACCTCAATATCATACACACTTGAATCTACAATATGATTATTTAAATGCCTCGGTAGCGATAAATCTTCAATTTGTCCGGAGGATGCATCGTCCATTTGATTGAATGCTTCTTTTAATGATGTTGGAGCTGAAAATTCCTCATCCTCAATTAACGGAAAACGAAAAGTTTTTTGCTTTGCTGCTGTTGTTTCTTTAAATGAGTTTTGTTGCTCAGATTGTTCTTCTTCATAGTCATCATAAAACTCTTCATATTCGTAATCATTGTCATCTTTATTTAAAAATTTATCCATTTGTTTTTTTAACCAATTCACATTGTTTCACTCATTTCTCTTACACTTCATTTATAGCATTAACTAAATCAATTATGCCTCGGCATAATTGCGTCCGGAATCGGCTTTGTCTTAAGCCTGCACGAGGGCCGACACGATGTCGCTCTTTCAGTAATGCCACAGGACATGGCATTTTTACCAATGCAGGTCAGTTAGCCGTTATCGCATGGATGCGATGGTTTTAGGCTAGCATCCTATAATTCTGTGACATCCGCCGGAGGCTTTGGGCTAACACGACGTTGGTCACTCAGTCATGTATTTTTGCTGCCGCTTCGCTTTCGCACAGTTAAAACCTTGTCGCTTTCGCTACAGGAAATATTTGCCGAAAGAAGTTAAATGTCTATAACAAAAAGCATACCATAAAAATGTAATAGAAACTTGTATTTAGAGGCTCATTCTAGACAAAAAAATCGTTATGTTACTAGCATATTAGTAGCATAACGATTTTAAGTACATATAATCAATTCGACCTTGGTACAAATTGGGTTATCGCTTACTATCACAAAGCTAAACCGTGTTTTCCAAGACTTTATTTAGTTGGCGCTTCAAATGCACTACCAGTTGTTGCATCTTCTGGTAATACCAAAATCCCTTTTTCAGAAGGTGCATTTGGTATTGCTAATTCGCGTGCTGAACATAGCATACCGTATGATTCAACTCCTCGTAAATTACCTTCTTTTATAAGCATTCCAGAAGGCATTACTGCACCGATTTTCGCTACGACAACCTTTTGGCCCGCCTCCACATTTGGTGCGCCACATACGATTTGTAATGTTTCGTCACCTACGTTTACAGCACAGATGCTTAGTTTATCAGCATTCGGATGCTTGTCCTTTGTTTCTACATAGCCCACAACAAATTTTGGAGAAAAATCTACATCTAAGCTGATTTCAGCTCCGTTTTTTGTAATAGCTGTCTCTAGCTGTGCAACTAATTCTGGAGTAACTTCAACTAAACCTTGTGCTACAGTTTGTATATAGTTACTAGCATTAAATAAATTAAATGCTTTAATTTCTCCTGTTTGTACTTCCTTTAAAATAGCGATATCACCCGCACGCTCTACCTCTGTTTTAACGATTGATTCTGTCGCTAATTGTACTAGCAATACATCGCCTACATGCTCTTTGTTGTAAAATATATTCATTGTTTTTCTTGCTCCTTTTTAACCCTATTTTTTGCTAATATAAAGATTGGTTCTAGTTCCCCATCTTCATAAATAAAAGATAATGACGTAATCGGTACGGTACCGACAGCAAAGAAATGCATTGTCATCTGTGCTAATACATCATACCCTGTTTCATTACGAATATCACCTACTATTAATACATCCTGATGTGGCACAGATAACGTCATGTCACCCTCAATTTTAGTCTGCATTTCTTTCAAAAAGCTTTCATTTAAAATGCGACTTGCATCATAGCCATCATTAGCATTAACAAAATAGAAAACATTCCCTGCAACTTCATCTTTCTTATAAACTGTTGGTAGTTGCTTTACAGAGAATCGTGCCATGTCACGAACTTGCTCTACTGTTAATTGTAGTACCTCTAACATGGATTCATCAATAAAACGATAAGTTTTTCCTAAATCAAGCGCATAAAAAATACGTGTTTCAGCTGTATGTTCAGTCGTGATGAATACATGCCCTTCCTTCGAGGCTTGAGGGTAGGATGTTGCACGAATAACTGGATAAATTTTTGTAGTCGCTTGGAAACCTTGTTCCATCTCTCGCTCCATCGCATTAAAGGTTTGCTCGATTGTATAAACGACTTCATCGATTGCAGCCCCCTGCTTGTCATTATATTTGGCTAAAATGCCTGGCAGGGAAAGCTCCATCCCTTTACCAATTTTTTTATGGTTTAGACGTAATTTATCGTACTTTTTGTCAAATTCAAAATCAAACTTTTCCTCATTCAATTGTTGTTTTAATAGGGACACAAGTTGTTCTGATTTAATTTGTTTCACCTAGTTCACATCCTTTCTTCCAAATCAATTTAGGTTCAGCACTGTTGCGCAGATAACGTCACTGGATGTGACGTTTATAAACTGAGTTCCTTTATTGTAGCTTAAAATATGCCGAATGAAGAGAAAACGGCTCACATGTTTGTGAACCGCTCTGTTCAAAACTATCCAATTATTTAATCTTAACCGAATGAACGATTTTCGTCATCTCGTGTAGATTATCTTTAATATGTTTCGCGTGAGAAATGGTCGTCATTTTCACACCACCATTACTAACAATAAGCTCAAATTCGTTCTCATTATCAGTTTTTAAAACAGCCGCAAAGCCGAAAATACCATTCTTTTCATAAGTATTTTCTTCGATTATGTTTTTTAAGCTATCAGCTTTTAATAAATTGTAATATAGTTTACTATCTGCATCTTCACGATCATTAATGAAAAGAATATAACTCTCTTTTCCTTTCGTTACTAATATATTATATGCATCTGAACTATCGTCAACTTTAAAGTTTGAAGGTAAGTATAATTCTACATCCCCAATACGATCTGTTTGCTCCTCTGGTTGTTCTGCAAAAACAGTCTTCATATTTTGAAGTCCATCTTGAATTTGTTCATCAACCGATAGATTACAACCAGTAAGCCCCAAAAGTAGAAGTAGTAAGCCAACAACTCTCACCGATGTAAAAGACATATTCTTCTTCCTTTCATTGCTAACCTTTTTCTATTTTAAAAAAGCTTTATCAATTATGCAACTTCACTATTCCATTTTTACTAATTAACTGACACTACTCATGCGCTAATGAAAATAAATATTGACCAATAAGGAGTGAAACTATATGTTCAAACATCATCTGACGACTTACTAATCCTTGCGTAAAAATACCTACAGCTCCCGCACCTTGTCGGATATCCCGACGTTGTGTATATTGCTCCATTACAGGTCCAAGTTCCTTCCCTGCTCTTATTTCCTGGGCAATTTCTTCTGGTAATATAATTTGTGCGCCCGAAGCTGTATAAGTTGTGCCATTTGATACTGTAAGAGCTCCCCAGTTGCAAACATACATCACACCATCAATTTCAGTCACTCCACCCTCTAATCCAAACGATAATTGGGCACCCGTCTCATCGATTGCGTTTTTCGAACGGTTTATTGCGCCTAAGCGTGTTTCTTCATGGGTCATCGGTTGATCCGATACTTGCGATGCAGCCTTAACGCAAGTGAAAATTGGTTTATCAAAATACTTTCTAGCTATAACTTCAACAGCCTCTGTTTTTGCTTTGTTTGTTGTACCAATAGCTATGTTCATTTTCTAATACCTCTTTCTTTGCATAGAAAAAGATGCCCCTAAAGGCATCTATTAACTTATTTCAAACGGATGTCTTTTTTACACATTAGCGCGAATCGTTGCTAATGTCGAACGATCTACATTTTTCACTAGTTCCACAATTAAAGCTTTTGCAGCTGCATAGTCATCAATATGAATAATCGACGCAGACGTATGAATATAGCGTGAGCAAACTCCAATTACTGCACTAGGAACACCGTCATTCGCTGTGTGCACACGTCCTGCATCCGTACCACCTTGTGATACAAAATATTGATAAGGAATATGATTCGTTTCAGCAGTATCTAAGATGAACTCACGCATGCCTTTATGAGTAACCATCGTACGGTCAAGAATACGTAATAATGTCCCTTTTCCAAGCTGACCAAATTGATTTTTTTCACCTGACATATCATTTGCAGGTGAAGCATCTAGGGCAAAAAATAAATCTGGTTTAATCATATTTGCGGACACTTGAGCACCACGCAAACCAACTTCTTCCATCACATTCGCACCTGAATATAAATGTGAAGCTAGCTTTTCACCCTTAACTTCTTTCATTAATTCAATTGCCAGTCCACAGCCATAGCGGTTATCCCAAGCTTTGGCCATAATTTTTTTCGGATTGGCCATCGGTGTAAATGGGCAGACAGGGATAATTGATTGACCTGGACGAACGCCAAGTGCAATAGCATCTTCTTTATTGTCTGCACCAACATCTATAAGCATATTTTTAATATCCATCGGTTTAGAACGTTCAGCATCTGTTAATAAGTGTGGTGGTATTGATGAAATCACACCTGGAATCGCGCCATTTTTAGTAAATACCTCAACGCGTTGCGCTAGCATTACCTGGTTCCACCAACCACCTAATGTTTGAAAGCGGATCATCCCGTTATCGGTAATAGAAGTAACCATGAATGCCACTTCATCCATATGACCAGCAACCAACACTTTTGGTGCATCAGCAACTTCACTATGCTTTACACCGAAAATACCCCCTAAATTATCTTGAACGATCTCATCCGAGTACTTTTCCAACTCAGAACGCATGAATGCACGTACCGCATGTTCATTACCCGGCGCACCTGGTAATTCTGTTAATGTTTTAAATAATTGTAATGTTTCCTCATTCATGTTGACTCTCTCCCCACGAAGTAGAATATTCTTCCTTGTCCATTGTAACATATTTATCTATATCCATCGGAAGACTCCCATTTTCCAATGAATAGCGGAATAAGTGCACATGGAGTTCATCTTCACAGTGTGTCCCAAGTCGCTAAAGTTTTTATCTATGCGAAAGCGAAGCCTCAGCTACAAAAGCCTAATTCGCAAATATGATACATTTCCTAAAAAAGTGCTAACGTGTGAACGTGCATTCACTCTCTATGCTATGTTAAAATGAACCTATAGAAAAAGGAGGAAAAGAGCATGAAATTACGTGATTTTTTAATTGGTGTTGCTACTGGCCTTGCTGCCGCAGTCATTGTTAAAGAAGCAAGTGAAAAGGTTTCTCCGTATGTACCTGCAGGACAAGTACTCGAAAACATAAAAAAGGAATTTAAAAAAGATTCACCGATTGACGGTTCATGGATTTTTATGAAAACAGACAATTTCTCAAACGGCATTATGACTATTCCTGTATACCGTGGAGGTATCTCTCGTTTACATGAGGGTGAAATGCAAACATTTGAATTTGCCGCTGACGCTCGCTCAGGTGTTGTAGTAGAGTTACAAGAAGTATAAACTTACACATTAATACGCGACAAAAATTATAGACTACAAAAGAAGCCATCTCAGCTATTTGAGATGGCTTCTTCCTTGTTATAGAAAAACTTTTATGTCCATCAAATTAAGGTGTGGTTCTTCAACAAAACGAGAGGTTGATTTCCGTTCCGACTGGGCGCTTTGCCGCTGACGCTTCGCTTTCGCGCAGAGCAGAGCTTCCTGGGGGCGTCCGATAGCCGCTTGGGCCAACATGATGTTGGTCACGAAGGCGTTATCACAGGACGTGATGTTTTTAGCCTTCGTTCCTCTATATCGCTAGTCCCCAAGGAGTCGCCCAGTCTCCACTCCAATCAACCACTTAACATAGAGTGTATCTTCTGGCATCTTACTATAGTTTATAGTGATTAAACAAAACTTTAGCAGATTTTTTTGTGCGAAAGCGAAGCGGCAGCAACAATGTATCTGTGCGAAAGCTCAATGATAATGTAGCGATAGTAACAAATACTTATTTAAATAACTACAATAATAATTTATTTATAATTGAGTCACTGTTATAAATCTATTCTGTTCAATTATAGTGAGTAGCCATATCGTTCACTTTTGAAATGAATAAATTTATACGCTACTGCTGATTGGAGCGGAAGGCTACTCGACTCCCGTGGGAAAGCGAGACAGGCGAGACCCTGAGGCCAACACGATGTTGGTCACGAAGGCATTGTCACAGGACGTGACGCACTTAGCCTTCGTTCCTTTAGCGGAGGAAGCGGCTCGACGCTCGCCCACAGGAAGCTTTGCTCTGCGCGAAAGCGAAGCGTCAGCGACAAAGCGAGTAGCCTGGAACGGAAATAACCCACATTTAAAAAAGTACAACTTTTACAAATTTCTCCTTAATCATTTTGTTTTCCGATTCTATGAAAAAACCATCTCAGTTATATGAGATGGCTTCTTTGTTTTACTCAGTCAATCCTTTATTGTTAAAGTACTTTTTATACTTTCGATAATAATTTAAATTATTTAACGTTAGCTTCACCCAACGTTTCGCATTCATATCTTGATTATAGTAAAGGGAGTTTGTATATTTCCCTTCACGAATTAATTTTTTAGCTTCCAGTTTAAGCTTTTCATTAGATGCATATTTAAATAATACACCTTTAGGAATAATCATCCATAAATGCTTATCCTGAACATAAGTTACTTCTTGCTCAATATTTAACATATGGTCATCAGCTACATATTTCATTAAATTATGACCACTTGCTGTAACATAGTAGCTTGAGCGGCCATTACGCAAATTGATTTCAAACAGTTTATACTGTTTGTCCCGCATATCGTATTTCATATCGAAGTTAGCAAAGCCAGTATAACCGATATCCTCTAAGAAAAAGCGTACTTGATCCATTAATTCTTTATCGTATGTTGTAACGATTGCTGCATAACTACCAATTCCTTCAGGTGAATGCTCTTCTAAGATTGGATTTCCTAGACACATTAGCTTCACTTTGCCGTCTTTCCCTACATATGCATTTAATACACGCATATAAGAATCGTCACCTGGGATGAATTCTTGAATAATCATTGTATCCTGATAAGTTGAGCTATAGATTGCTTTTAAGATAGCTGTTTTTTCCGCTTCATCATGTGCAACAAACACTTTTTTCTTACCTGGGAATGAACATGCCCAGTATTCCACCGAGTTCGATGCCTTTAAAATAATTGGATATTCAAAAGGTGGTGTAAAGTTTTCGTAATTGTCAGCTGTCACAGTCGTCGTACCTGGATACTTAAAATCGTACTTATCACACATTTTATAGAAATTTTCTTTTAATAAAATTTCATCCATTAATGATTCGTCAATATATGGTACTGTAAAATGTTCCTGTAATGCTGGCTTATTTTTGATAATAAGCTTTGCATAATCATCTCCACACGCTAACAACAATAGTTTTTTATCAGAATACTTTTTTGCGACCTTTGCAAGTGCAGGTGCAAATACATCCTGTTCATTTAAGCGATCAATTTCTTGGAAATTTATGATATGGCTGTCTTGTGTTGCCGTTAAATGTGAACGTCCTAATACAAGTGGTTTAATTCCATATGCCTCATAAAATGCACGTGCCATACCATATGCATTCATATCTGATCCTAGTAATACTGGTAAAAATGGTTGCTCCGTTGCCATGTATTTTCAACTCTCTTTTGTGTTTTAGTATAGTTTTTAGTGTATCATATTTTCCAAAATGTTCACGAAAAAAGTGTCAAAAAAATGGAGTATAGACAATTAGGCTCATCACCATAACGTGAAGTTGATTTCCGTTCCGGCAGTTTAACTTCAATAATTTATTTGAATGGAATACGTTTGCATATAAAACAAATGCTGAAGTTCCGTTTTAATCACTATAAATTAGAGTGGCATACCAGAGAGACATACTATGTGAAGCGTTTGATTGGAGTGGAGACTGGGCGACTCCTCGGGGATTAGCGATATAGAGGAACGAAGGCTAAAAACATCACGTCCTGTGATAACGCCCTCGTGTGACCAACATCCTATTGGCCCGAGACCCTGCAGCGCAGCGGATGTTTTCTGTGCGAAAGCGTAGTGCTAACGTAGCGGCAGCAACAAAGCGCCCAGTCGGAACGGAAATCAAACCTAGTTTTGCAAATGAGCAATACTTTATTTAATTCCTTAATTTTATTGATACTTTCAACATAACAAAAAAACGTGCGAACGCAAAAGGTTCACACGTTTTTTTATTTAGAATGTAATAACAGCTTGTCTGCCGCGTTCTAATTTATCTACAACTTCTTTTCCTGTTTCATCCCATTTTATCATGCGGTAATACGCGTCATGGTAGAAGATAAAGCCGTAGCCATTCGCCAGCGCCTCTTTCATTATACGTTCCTTCGCAAAGACACTCGTCATTGGATAATCATCATACGCTAAAACCCATAACGGATTTTGATGTGCATGTGTTGGCATAATATCTGCCATATGCAATAATACTTCGCCATTTTGAGTCAATTTTATAATGGCATGTCCATCACTATGACCACCAGTATGAATCATTTCAATACCCGGAGCTACCTCTAACGTACCTTCATACGTTTCGATTAAGTGCTGAACTGGCTCCCAGTTTTCTTTCCAATACGTATTTTTCGAGCGGATATTTGGCTCACGCATTTCATCCCACTCAATTTTCGTTACAAAGATTTTTGCATTCGGGAATGTTGGCACAAGTACATCATCTTCCCATTGCGTTAAACCTCCAGCATGGTCAAAATGTAAATGCGTCATTAATACTACATCAATATCAGCAGTTGTTAATCCTAGCTCCTGTAAACTAGCCGCTAATGTTGACTCCTCAGTTACCCCAAAGTTACGTAGCTGCTTTTCATTTAATTTGTTAAAACCAACGCCTGTATCAATAATATAATTTTTGCCTTCATATTGAATTAATATCGGCTCAGTTGGTAACTCGATTTGATTTTTTTCGTTGACTGGATATTTGCGTGCCCAAAGTGGCTTTGGCACAACTCCAAACATAGCACCGCCATCAAGGCAAGTGACACCCCCGTTTAGCCATGATAATGACATATTGTGAAACTTTAACTGATCCATCCATTCTCCCCCTAGTTAGTTAAGAATTGCGATTCTAGACGATAAATTGGCTGTCCTTTAGCAGAGAATTTCTCCTCATATTCAGTCATAACATTATCCTCAGGCATATTCGCATGTAGGTCGAGAGATACATGCTTAAGTAACATACCATATTCAGACATACTCATTAATGAATACTCAAACAAACCACGGTTGTCCGTTTTAAAATGGATTTCCCCATTATCCACCAAAATCGACTCATATAATTTCAAAAAACCCTCGTGCATTAAACGTCGCTTAGCATGGCGCGTTTTTGGCCAAGGATCTGAGAAATTCAGATACACACGGTCTATATCATTTTTTTCAAAATATTTATTTAAATCTGCGCCATTTACTTTTAATAGTCGTAAATTCGCTGGAGATTTAGCCTCTAAAATTTTTTCCAATGCACAAACAATCACACTATCATAAAGCTCAATGCCAATATAATTTATATCTGGATTTTGTAAGGCCATACCTGTGACAAATTGTCCTTTCCCAGTACCTACTTCAATATGTATTGGGTTGTCATTTCCGAAAACAGCCTGCCAATTTCCTTTAAAGTCTTCAGGATTTGGAACAATCACCTCTGGATGATCCGTAATCATTTCCTCCGCCCAAGGCTTATTTCTTAATCTCAATTTTCTTCCTCATTTCTTTTTCATGAAATTATTAATTTTTTATAGTATAACGTATTACTATTAAATTCGCATGAAATTATTGCGAAATGGTATTTTTCAGACTCATCACTATAGCGTAGGGTTGATTTCCGTTCCGACTGGGTGCTTTCCTGCGGGCGTCCGATGAGCCGCTTCGCTCCAGGGTCTCGGGCCAATAGGATGTTGGTCACGAAGGCGTTATCACAGGACGTGATGTTTTTAGCCTTCGTTCCTCTATATCGCTAATCCCCAAGGAGTCACCCAGTCTCCACTCCAATCAACTTTTATGCATAGCATAGTTTAACAATTGTCATCTCCAACTTTTAGTGAAAGACCATTTTTTTCAATGTTCCTCCGATAGTACCTGCCACGCATCGCGTTGCACTGTACTATGAATCCTCGTTCCCTCTCTTATTTCTCCAATATAGTTACCATCAGTATGACAATCAACGTCATTTCCGTGCACGAAAATGTTAAATTGATGGCCTTGCAAAAAAGTAATCTCTTTAAATTTTGTATGTTTTTCAAAAAACACAGTGACAAATACTAGTAATAATTTAATTCGGGAAATACCGTGAACGATTGTTATTTCGATTTGACCATCATCAGGTTTAGAAGTAGGTGAAATTTTCATTCCCCCTCCGAAATAAGGTTGATTGCACATCGCAACAAACCATGCCTGTTGAAAGTGCCATTCTTGATTGTCCGCTTGTATCTTTACATCAAAGCGTCTAAAACTAAAAAGTCCTCTTACAACAGCCACAGCATAGGATAGCTTACCGAGCCCTATTTTATTGAGGTAAAGCTTCAAACGAGATGTATTAATACGTTTAGTGACAAATGCGTCAAAGCCCACACCCGCATTATTGACAAATATTTCTTGTTGATAATCTCCAAGCTGAACGGCACCAACATCCATTGGGAGGTAAACCATTTCATTTTGTATATAGTTTTCAATTTGAACGGCATCTTGAAATGTAGAAAAGTATCGTGCAAAATCATTTCCAGAACCAGCACGAACTACACCAATAATTATTAATTTATTATGTACAACGCCACTAACAACCTCATGTATTGTGCCGTCACCACCAACAATAACAATTAATTTTTTTGTTTGAGCATCTTGCGCCCAATTTTTCGCAAGCTCTTGCCCATGTCCCTCATATTCTGTAAAGGCGACGTCATAGTTAATTGTTAAATGCTGTTGAAGACGGTGCCAAACTTTTTTACCTTTACCGTGCCCCGCTGCTTCATTCACAATAAATAATACTTGCATTACCTAATCCCCGGCTGGTTGAGAAGATTGCTGCCAAATATCTCGATTAAAGGAAGTTGTTTGTACATTGCTTAAAATCGTTTGAGAAGCACGAATTTGCATATGCTTCATAGGAGAGGAAACTTTCCTTAAATGCTCCATCCATTCTCCATAATTTCGACGATCAACAAATTGAATTCCGTAAGGTGAACCTGGATAATCGAAATAGCCATTCTGTGATAAAATAACCTTGCGAATCGGCATATTTATATTGTCCTGCTTAAATAATTGAGTTAATACGGACTCCATACGATTTAAACTTATCATTGGATTAAGTACTTTTGAATCCTTCGTCCCTACTTTTTTTATCCAGAATCGCTCACTGCCTCCTACATAAACTGCTTGATTTTCAGCTTCTAGTACTGTTATACAAATACATTCTGTCGGTGACATTAGCACGACATCAAGCTCTATAGGTGCTTTTCTAATTTGTAAAATAGGATAATAAAAAAGCAAATAGTTATCCGGTAATTTTTGTAACAAATTTCGCAACAGGGGATCACGCATAAAACGAGGATCCACATACGACTTTTCACGTAGTGTTGAACTTGCCCATTTCATTTGGAAATGGAAAAATTGATCGATAAACATTCGTTTTAATTCATGAATAGATTGTGGTGCATAAACAATTTTTGGTTCAAATGTTAAAGTTGTTTCTTCTTCTGGTATGCTATCTTCATCACTCACTAGCTCATTCGTTATTTCGACCTTTTCAATATCCTCAATTTCTTCCCTCTGACGACCGGCAAATATTTTTTTGAATAAAGAGAACCTTTCTTTTTCCTCAAAAGAATCATTTTCTGAACCGCCGTCGTTATGTTGCCACTCGCTAATTTCTTCTCCTAACTCCCACTGTCGCTTAACACGCTCCCATTGACTTTGCTTTAAGCGTACAAATTGTGTTGGATATCTTGCTAAATCAATTTGATAGCGTGAAATATAATCTTGTAATTTCACCAATTGTGCCATGTGTTTTGGTCACTCCAATCTTACTCGCCCTATATCTAATTTGCTAATTTCTCCACTCTTGCTTAGAAAGCAAATCAATCGCAATATCAATTTGCCTTGGCGTAATTGTGCTGTCGCAATCATTGCTAAATGAAGAGAAATAGACAATTGCATACATTACATCGACATTTGCTCATTGAAATTAAATCCCGATGGCAATCATTCTACAACTGTAGTCATCGTTTTTATTTTACATGACGTTCCAGGAGAAAACATCCATAATTTGTTCTATAGAAAAAGAGAGCTACCTAAAGTTTCGGGTAGCTCTCTTACAAGACTCATTTATTTCCCATTAAATAGAAAGTGGTAATTTCGCCTCGAATGCTTGTTGTAATTTACGAGTCCATTCACCTGGAACTCCAGCGCCAATTTTGTTACCATCAACATCGATAACAGGTGTTACTTCAGAAGATACAGATGACACAATGATCTCACTCATTGTTAATAAATCAGCCTTAGTCATTGGTTCTTCAATAACAGGTAAATTAATTTCCTCAGCACATTTTAAAATAACTTGGCGTGTAATACCGTTTAAAATGAAGTTATTTGCAGGGTGTGTATATAGCTTACCATCTTTAATGCCGTAAACATTTGCTGATGAACATTCTGTTACGATGTCACCGCGATGTAAAATAGCTTCATAGCAACCTTTTTCAGATGCTTCCTGCTTTGCCATTACAGCACCTAATAAGTTTAATGATTTGATATCACAACGTAACCAGCGAATATCCTCTACAAAGGTAGCTTTAACACCTTTTTCAAAGTTTTCATATGAACGCTCGCCTGTTTTAACATTCCCTGTTAATATAGCTGGAACACTTGCATCTGGGAAAATATGATTGCGAGAAGTTGTACCACGTGTGATTTGGAAGTAAACGTGGCCTGTTTCCAAATTATTTTTTTCAATAAGTTCATGTAATAATTTGTGTAATACGTCTTTAGTATAAGGGATGACAAGACGAATTTTTTCGGCACTCGCATAGAAACGATCAATGTGTTCTTGTGCTGTGAACATATTTCCGTTATATACTTTTATTACTTCATAAATGCCGTCACCAAATTGGTAACCTCTGTCTTCTGGAGAGACTGTAATAGATCCTTCTTCTACGATTTGATCATTCCATAATGAATATGCCATGTTTCGTTCATCCTTTTCATATCTAATTTATTTATTTCCTGCAAGTTCAACAATTGCTTCAGCATAAATAGCTGTTGCTTTTATAAGATTTTCAATGACAACAAACTCATCCGCACGATGCGCTACATCAGGTTCACCTGGGAATAGCATGCCAAATGCTACACCTTTTTTCATAACACGCGCATACGTACCACCACCAGTAGACAATAAAGGCGTTTCATAATCTCCTGTTTGACGTCTATAGATATCTGCTAAAGTTTGGATAAATTCATCATCCTCGCTTACATAATGAGGTTTAGAGTCATCTTGAATGTCCAATGAAAATCCTTTTGCCACAGCTAAAGGTTGTGCTTCCGTGATTTTTTCATCAAACGGATATGTGACAGAATAGCGCATACTAATGACCAGGCTACCACCTTTAGTTACATCGTAAGTTACAATACCGGGATTTAATGTAGTTTTACCAGACATTGCATCCTCGAATTGTAAAGCAAGCTTATTGCCATAATGGTCTTGATAAAAAACATCTGCGACAAAGTCGACAAATTGCTTACTTGCCTCTGTCGTCAACTCTTGTTGTAAAAATGCTGTAAGATAAACAGCTGCATTGACACCTTTTTCCGGCTCCATTGCGTGGGCTGCTTTACCTTTGATAGTTATTATATAGTGAGAACCCTCGATTAATAAAGAGCCTTCTAGCTGATTTTTGCTTAAAAATGTATGAAAATTCTGTTCGAATTGTTTGGAAACAAATTGAACTGTTGCTTTTGCAAAATCCGGTACCATATTTGGTCGCTTTCCAGCATTAAATAGTAATAGCTGTTCTTTCGAAGCATCGCCTGTTCTATTTTGGGAGAACACTAGCTCTGCAATGCCTTTTTCAGCATTGATGAGCGGGAAATCCGCATCTGGTGCAAAGCCAATCGTCGGCATTTCCTCATGTTTAAAATAGTGGTCGACACAGCGGAAGCCAGTTTCTTCATCCGTACCGATTATCATACGTACTCTTTTATTAAGCTCAATACCTGCATCCTTGACAAGTTTCATGGCCATCCATGCTGCAATTGTTGGGCCTTTATCATCTATTGCCCCACGAGCAAATAGCTTTCCATCTGCTACAGTGCCGCTAAAGGGTGGGTATGTCCAATCTGTTTCATCACCAACTGGTACCACGTCAACATGACATAAAATACCTAATAAATCGTCACCTTCGCCCATCTGTATGTGACCAGCATAATTATCAATATTTTTAGTTTGTAATCCTTCAGCTTCGCCCTTTGTTAATAACCATTCAAGAGCCTTTAATGGACCATCACCAAAAGGTACTTCAGTAGTGATCGTATTCTCATCGAGAACACTATTAATTTGCACAAGCTCCTGTAAATCTTGTATCAATTCATCTTGTCTTTCCTTTGCAGCTTGTAACCAATCCATATGTGTACCTCCTCTAAAGTAATAACATTATTCTACTCTTTACAACATAATTTACAATCATCTTTCTGGCAAGTTTTCAAAAACTTACTTCAATCACTACCACATATAGCACGTTTTTCACTTATTCCCACAAAATACAGTGAAAATTTTATGTCTGATTTGTAAATTCCTCTTGCATTCACTAGAAAACTGACTTGTTTTTCTATATAATGAACTTATCAGAACTATTTTTCTGAATATAAAATTAGAAAAGGGGATGTCTAAGGCAGCTACTTATTAGCCTAGTGCACTCCGCACATATTGTCGTCCGCTAGTCTTTGCCAAGAGAATTAAGATGAAGGAGTGGTTCATTTATGAAACCAACTACTGATCGAATGCTTAATCGTATTAAAGATGTGTACATGTTTATTTTAGACAAAGGAACCGTGTCTACACAGGATTTAGTCGAAGAGTTTAGTATCACTCCTCGCACCGTTCAAAGAGATTTGAACGTGTTAGCCTTTAACGATTTGGTGATGAGTCCAAGTCGAGGCAAATGGACAACGACGAAGAAAAAAGTGAAATTGACGTCTTAATTTTTACGTGTAACACGTAAAACATTTTGTATTGGAAAAGAATGACCTTTCGTCGTGGTCATTCTTTTTTTGTTTTCTACTTTTTCGGCAAATGTTTTATCTGCGCGAAAGCGTAGCGACAGCGGCAAATGTTTTATCTGTGCGAAAGCGTAGCGACAGCAACAAAGCGCCCAGTCGGAACGGAAATCAACCACACATTATGGTGATGAACCTTATTTATACAAAGCACTATATTCGCTAAGAATTCATTTATTTTACAACATTTGCTTCCTCGGCGTTATATTAAGCTGTTTTTCCTACTATTTACAATTGCTTAACAATCCGTTAAAATCGAAACATTCTACATTTTGAAAGGAGGATTTTTATGAAGCTTTCTAAACTGTTTCATCCTCTAGTTTGGATCATTTTAGGTGGAACTATTTTTACACGCATAGCAAGTTTTATGGCAATGCCCTTTTTAGCCATTTACTTACATAACGAAATTGAAGCATCCCCTTTACAAATAGGTTTGACGATTGGTATTGCACCGTTAATCTCCACTGTAGGAGGATTCTTTGGTGGTTATCTAACTGACCGGTTTGGCAGGAAAAGCATCATTTTACTTACTATTGTTGTTTGGAGCATTGTATTCTTTGGCTTTGCAACAGCGCATACGGTTTGGCTCTTCGTAGCATTGAATGCCTTAAATGGCTTATGTCGCTCCTTCTTTGAACCCTCGACACAAGCATTAATGATTGATTTTACGCCTGTGGAAAAACGGAAAAGATTGTTCTCGCTTCGCTATACAGCGATTAACATAGCAGCTGTCATCGGTCCTGTTATTGGTGTTTATATTTCTCAATTGTCTAGCCCAAGTATTCCGTTTATGCTGACAGGAATTATGTATATTATTTATGCTTTATTTTTATTTTTAGTTTTAAATCACTATGAAATGCAGCAACCAAAAGCTCCAACACCTACAAAAATACTGCAAACCTTCACGATACTTTTGACGAATCGTGTACTACTAAGCTTTATATTCGGGGCAATTTTAATAAATATTGGTTACTCTCAATTTGATTCGACACTGCCACAAATCATTGAGCTTAAAATCGAAGAAGGTGCCAAGCTCTATTCTGTATTAATTTCACTAAATGCAGCGGTTGTATTATTACTTCAATTGCCGATTAGTATACTTTCAGAACGTTTTTCATCCTCGGCTACTCTATTAGTAGGAATTCTGTTCTTTGCATTTGGCCTTTTATTATTCGGCTTCTCGAATAACTATCCACTATATATGATCGCTATGGTTATATTCACGATTGGTGAAATTTTTGCCTTTCCAACTATGAGCATCTTGATTGATGAAATTGCGCCTGATACTCAAAAGGGAGTCTATTTAGGAGCAGCCCAATTTAAAAATTTAGGCGGCTTTATTGGACCAATTATTGGCGGGTGGCTTTTAACACATTACATGGATGCAATGTTTGCGGTTATTGCTGTTCTTGTTTTATGTAGTTGTATATTTTACAGATCAAATCATAAGCCACAACAGGGATAAATTTTATCACCGAGCTCTTTCCTCGACTGATTATTAGTCTTGACCAATCGGGTTATTAAGGAGTTTACATTCAGATGAAAAAATCGCTCCATGTTTATCAGCAAATCTCAAGCATTTGATATACTTCCTTGAACTTACTAATAGGATTGGAGCGAGCTAATGATTGGTTTTACAATTATATTCAAAATTTCAAAGTGGCTTTAACTTTCTTCCCCAACTGTAACTTCTTCATAAATGGTGTATTGGTCTTTACCAGCATTTTTCGATTGATATAATGCCTTATCTGCACGCTCAAATAAGCTTCTTTCTGACTCATCTGGATGACTGCAAATGGCACCGCCCAAACTGACTGAAAGCACAGACCATTTATCAACAGAAATTTTATCCGCAAACTTCAAGTGATGAATTTTCTCCAAAATAGAATGCGCTAATTTTTCCATATATTCATCTTCCGTATCATATAATACAATTGCGAATTCATCTCCACCAAATCTAACAACAAAGCCATTTTTCCCTACTTCTCGTTTTAAAGTTCTAGCTGTTTCAATCAGGATCTTGTCACCTTCAACATGTCCAAATCGATCATTTACTTGTTTAAAATTATCTAAATCTAACAACAATAAACCTGGTTGATTCGTCGTCCTTTTCCTTAATAAATTGCCCATTTTTCTAATATAGGTAGCACGATTATAAACATTTGTTAATGGATCATATGTTGCGAGATGAATCGTTTTGGAAAGAAGTTTATTGATGACTAATAGCATGATGAAAGAAGTTACTAAGGCAATAAACAGTAAGATTCGAAACTGCTTTATATTTTTAGTAAGCGCTCTAATTTCTGTGAAATTACCGTATTTTACATATACAACTCTTTTAGAGGATTCTCCCCGAATCTTTTCCGCTTCTGCTTCATAAGGTAAAAAACGGTACTTTTCGATATAACCATTTTCAAACTCCTTTTGATATTCCGTTGGCTTCATCGTTTCTTTGGCCAGCTTATAATGCTCTTGAAATATTTTCGATTGATCATTTACAGTTTTACGAGATTTAGAATCCTCAAAGAAAACCCCTCCCGCCGTTATCGTTTGTACTTCTAATAAATCAGCATATTTATCAATTAAATAGTCAGCAGTCTTTTCGAAGTTAAACGTTTGGAATACAGGATCTTTAAGCAAGTCTATACCGACCTCGAATAAATATTTCTTGTCTGGTGTTGCTAAATAACCAAATTTTCGATATCCCCCAGTAGTTGTTGAAATATCTATACCATCAACATAGTATTCCCCACTTATTCGACGTTCGTCTAGTAAAGCAGAAAAACGTGTGCAGCATTGAGAAAAATTTAAACCTTTATCTTTTTCAAAAGTTGTATAAATTACAGTATTTGATTGATCGAGTATGTACACATCCATTCCATGCTCGTTTTTTATTTTCTCCAAGTCCCACTTTGCTATATGAGGGTTTTCTTCATAATATGTAATTAGGTTTCGTAATACCGTTTCCATTTTCTCTGAGAGAGTTTTATCAAAATAAAAATGTGCATTATCTACCGTTTGCATATCTGTCAAAATATGATTTTCAATTAATGTTCTATTCATAACTTCTTGTTTTTTGATATCAGATGTAAGTATTTGCCTATTGAAATAAAAAATTACAGCAACTAGTACTAATGCAAAAGCAATTAAAGATATTAATAATTTAATTCTTAGGTTTTTCATTAACGTGTCCTCTACTTATTTTCACCATCATTTTTTTCGAAACTTTTAGTGATTTTTAGTACCATAGACTAAATAGCTTTTAACATAGGATACATTAATTATACAGTTACGGGTATAAGTATGTATATAAAAAATACCCCGATACTAATCGTCGTTAGCATCGAGGAATTCTCTAATCCCTATTTTGTAAGCAGGCTAGTTCTTCAGCCGTTAATTCTCTATATTCACCTAATTTCAAACTGTCATCTAGCTTTAGGTTGCCCATTGATAGACGTTTTAAATAGGTTACACGTTTTCCAACAGCCTCAAACATACGCTTCACCTGATGAAACTTACCTTCTTGGATCGTTAACTCAATTTCAGATTGTTGAGCAGATTTTAATATGATGAGCTCTCCTGGTTTGGTTTCATAACCATCATCTAGCTCAACACCTTGAGCAAATTTCTCACAATCTTCCTCAGTCACAATTCCTTCTATTTGTGCATAATAAACCTTTGGCACATGTTTTTTAGGAGACAATAAATTATGTGCTAAAGAACCATCATTTGTTATTAGCAATAATCCCTCTGTATCTTTATCAAGGCGACCAACAGGGAAAGGCTGGAAATGCTGATGTAAAGGCTCTAACAAATCGATGACGGTTTCATCTCGTAAATCCTCCGTTGCAGAAATAACGCCTGGAGGCTTATTCATCATAAAATATACAAACTCTGTATAGTTCACACGCTCCCCAAATACAGAAACCTCCTGCTTTTCAGGATCAACATGTAATGCTGCATCCTTCACATATGCGCCATCTACTGTCACTGCTTTTTGCTTTAGAAGCAACTTAACTTCCTTGCGTGACCCGTAACCCATATTCGACAGTAATTTATCTAATCGCATTAGTACCTCCTATTTAAATCCCAGTTTGTTCGTTATTCTTGTCAATCGTTCACCGAGAAGCTTTTGTGCTAAGCCTAGGCGTAAAGACAAGAAGCCATATACTGCTACACCTACTCCAGCACAAATAACAGAATAAACTAATGCTGAGAATTTACCACCTACTGGTCCCATTAATAACTCTAAAAGCATATGAACGATGAATACACTTACCGCCATTATCGCTGTCAAAAGAGAAATGAGCATGACACGACGAATAACCATTTCTGATCTGTAGTTCAATGTTTGTCGTAGCACAAGTATATTAATGATAATTGAAACACTATAGCCAATAGCTGTGGCAAGAAGTGCACCATCTGCCTCCATTAAACGAATTAACGGAATATTAATCGCTAGTTTGACTAAAATCCCAGATAATAAGCTGAGGACAATCCACTTTTGGAAATCAATACCCTGTAAAAGTGCTGCAGTCACTTGGAATAATGCAAATAAAATAGCAACAGGTGCATAATGGGCTAAAATCATAGCCCCCATCTCGCTTTCCGAATAGAGCATAAAATATATTTCATTCGATAACAACGAAATTCCAACTACTGCTGGTAATGTAATGAAAATTAATATTTGATATGTCTTATCCATTGCATTTCGTAACGATAAATATTCACCTTGCGTAAAAAATTTTGTAATCGTCGGTACTAGCGCCATTGAAAAACCTGTAGCTAGCATTACTGGAATAATGACAACCTTATGTGTTGTAAAGTTAATCATTGATAAATACTTATCCGTTACTTCCGCTAAGCCTATAGATGCCATAGCTCCATTAAACGTAAGCATATCCACTAATTGGAATAACGGATTAGCAACACCTACAAACACCATCGGAATCGAATACGTAATTACTTCTTTATATATGTTGGACATTGGTAGCTGTGTAGATGTAACACTTTGACTGCGCAATAAATCAAATTCAGGTTGATATTTTTTCCAATAATAATAGAGTACTAGCAACCCGCCAATTGCTCCAATAAAGGCAGCAAATACCGCAAAGGAAACAGCCGTTTCTGGTTTCCCATTAAAAACTACTACAACTAAGAATGAACCACCTAATAACACTACAATACGAACAATTTGCTCTACTAGCTGAGAAACTGCAGTAGGCTCCATTTTGTCATAGCCTTGGAAAAATCCACGCCAAAGACTCATAAATGGCACTACAATTAACGCAAAGCTAACCCAGCGAATAACTGAGGCAATTTGCTCTACCGAAAATGCCTGTTCATCACTTTTAATAACAAGGCCTGCTATTGGTGTAGCTAATATAAAGAGAACAACAAACGCCGCTAACCCAGTACACATCATAATAAGTATGCCGGATTTCATAAGCTTGCGGCCTGATTGATAATCACCTATTGCATTGTATTTAGAAACAAACTTGGATACAGCAATTGGCGCACCCGAGATGGCTACTGCTAGCATAATCGAGTAGGGAATATATGCATATTGATAGAGGGCTACATTCTCCTCACCTACAATCGCATAAAATGGAAAAATATAAATTAATCCGAGCACCTTCGATAAAAACATCCCCATCGTTAATATCGCAGTACCTTTCATTAAATTGGACATTGTAACCATCCATTCATTTTAAAGTCAATATTTTCATTATCTTAACACTTAGAAAAAACTTATAAACCATTTGCCAATCAATTATGCCTAGGCATAATTTCAACGCACTCAAGGTTTAAGCTACTTTTTGAGCAGATCTTTCTGCGAACAAAGCACCTGTTTCACAATAACTTGTAAACGCTGCCATATAAAAAACTTACTCTCACTGTAAAAACTACAGAACTACATTAACAAAATTCAGAAACAACAACCCTAGAAAATATAAAAAAAGTAAAGCAACTGTAATTTTAACATATTTACTAGGTAAACAGACGCATAAATACATTAAAAAGTTCTAGCACTCAAAAAAAAATAGCAGTTATGTCCTCCCAAAGGAAAATAGAAGTTTCAAAATAATCGGTGGAGATTACGAAAACCCCCACCGATTAAAGCTACTTCTCTATTACATATCTACGAAAAATTGTTTATACCATACTAAGAACACATAGGCTGTCCAAATATAACGCCCACGATTTGCTTTTCCTTCATAGTGCTCATCTAGATAGCCTACTAATTGTTTTGTATCAAAGAATTCATTGGCAAAGTCCGTTGTAAACATTTCTTTTACCAGTTTATAATACTTTTCTTCACGTAACCAGTGACGGATTGGCACTGGGAAGCCAAGTTTTGGACGTTTTGCCCATTCTTCAGGTAATTCCTGATGCGCAGCTTGACGAAGAACATATTTCGTATCAATATCATTTACGCGATATTTCGAAGGAATGTTTTTCGCTAATTCCATCACTTCTTTATCTAAAAATGGTACACGTAATTCAATTGAATGGGCCATACTCATTTTATCTGCTTTTAATAAAATATCGCCTGGCATCCAAAGATTTAAATCAAGATACTGCATTTTAGTAACATCATCATCGCCTGGAACTTCATCGTAAATACGTTTTGTAATCGATTTTACAGATGGACCATTTTTATAGTCTGGTTTCAAGACATTTAATGCATCTTCTTCATCCCATACTACCGCTTCTCCGATGAAGCGCTCTTCTACTGTTTGACCACCTTTAACAAGGAAGTGCGTATATTGATTTTTAGGCAACGCCTCTGCTATGCCTCGTAACGCTTTACGGATACCAAAAGGAACTTTTTCATATTTTTGCATTTTGCCAGAGCTTTGATACCATGAATAGCCACCAAAAATTTCATCCGCACCTTCACCTGAAAGTACTACTGTTACATCCTTCGATGCTAACTCAGAAAGGAAGTATAGCGGTACAGAAGATGGGTTCGATTGTGGCTCATCCATATGCCACTGAATTTTCGGTAATGCTTCAAAACACTCATCTGCCGAAATATATTTACGCTCATTTTGAATATCTAATGTATCCGATAATTCTTTTGCTAAATTTGTTTCATTGAACATATCCTCGTAATCAGAGAAACCAACAGAGAAGGATTTATCAGGGCGTAATAATGAAGTAATATAACTTGAATCAATACCACCTGATAAGAAAGAACCGACCTTCACATCACTAATTTGATGCGCATCTACTGATTCTCTTACTGTCGTACGAATTTCTTCTACATATTTTTCAATTGGAGCTTCTTTTGCATGGAATTTTTTATCCCAATACTGCACAATTTGCTTTTGTCCATTTTTAATAAGTATATAGTGTGCTGGTTGTAATTTGAACACACCTTTGAAGAACGTTTCGTCCATTGAAGAATATTGGAACGTCAAATAAGGACGTAGCGCATCTTTATTTAATTCTTTAATAAATGATGGGTGTGGTAAAAATGATTTAATTTCTGATCCAAAAATAAACGTACCATCTGTTGTGTTTTCTGTATAATACAGTGGCTTAATACCAAAGCCATCACGAGCGATGAATTGTAAATCATTCTTTTTATCCCAAATACAGAATGCGAACATTCCGCGAAGCTTTTTGACAAATTCTACACCATATTCAACATAACCATAAATAATAACTTCACTATCAGAGTGTGTTTTAAAGTTATGACCTTTTTCAACCAAATCAGCACGTAGCTCTTGGAAGTTAAAGATTTCTCCATTAAATACTAGAACGATGTTACCATCCGCACTGTACAACGGCTGATTTGCCACGTCTGATAAGTCGATAATACTTAATCGACGGAATCCTAACGTTATTTTATCATCACTGTGAATCCCACCGCTGTCAGGTCCGCGGTGAATAATTGTATTCATCATATTTTCAATCGTTTGATGATGATCAATCACATTTGTTCCATTAATATAGCCTATAAATCCGCACATTCTATTTTTCACCTCATAATTTAGTGCATAACCTTTACCATAATAGCATGAAAAGACATTCATTTCATACAGACAATGCAGATAAAGCAAAACTTTCATCAGTGAGGTTATTCAACACTGATTATTCGTTCAAACAACGAGCACTTTATCTCTCAATTATACTTGAACTTTCCATCCAAACTTTACACATGTAAGCTTTTCACCATAACGTAGGGTTGATTTCCGTTTCGACTGGGCGCTTTCCTGGGGGCGTCCGATGAGCCGCTTCGCTGCAGGGTCTCGGGCCAACAGGATGTTGGTCACGAAGGCGTTATCACAGGACGTGATGGTTTTAGCCTTCGTTCCTCTATCGCTAATCCCCAAGGAGTCGCCCAGTCTCCACTACAATCAACTTATACAGCATACGTTTAACAAACGCAATTCCCAAGGTTTCGGTAAATAACTCTACATTAAAGTAGAAGATACAGCATTATAAAATACTTTTGTTGTATTTTCAATGTGAAAGAAGCCTCTCTATATAGACTTCATGTATAATAGGAAAGATTCCTAATTTGAAAAGAAAGTGAGTTTTTAAATATATGTACGATGTTATCGTTATCGGTGGTGGCCCATCCGGTTTAATGGCTGCTATCGCCGCTGGAGAACGTAAAAAGAAAGTATTATTACTAGAAAAAGGAACAAAGCTCGGCAAAAAATTGGCCATTTCAGGCGGTGGTCGCTGTAATGTCACTAATCGTTTGCCCGTTGAAGAAATAGTCAAGCACATACCTGGAAATGGCCGTTTTCTTTACAGCCCATTCACGGTTTATAATAACGAAGATATTATTGCATTTTTCGAAGGACTTGGTGTGGCATTAAAAGAAGAGGATCACGGACGTATGTTTCCTGTATCTAACCGCGCGCAGGATGTTGTAGATGCACTTATTCGTCAGCTTCAGAGGCTTCATATTGAAGTGCGCTTAAACACACCCGTTAATAAGCTTCTAATGGATGAAGAAAAAATTCTCGGGGTACGCCTTACAGATGGCACAGAAATTCGTAGCGAGGCAGTAGTCGTTGCCGTTGGTGGGAAAGCTGTTCCACAAACTGGCTCAACAGGCGATGGTTATCCATGGGCAGAGCGTGCCGGCCATACAATTACTACACTTTTCCCTACTGAGGTTCCTGTTCTATCAAAAGAAGATTTCATTCAAGCTCGTGAGCTACAAGGACTTGCGTTACGTGATGTCGCTGTCTCTGTTTTAAACAAGAAGGGCAAAGCACTCGTAACACATCAAATGGACATGCTTTTTACTCATTTCGGGATAAGCGGTCCTGCTGTTTTACGCTGCAGTCAATTTATCGTGAAAGAATTGATGAAAACAGGATACGAACCTGTGACAATACGTATTCAAACACTTGTTGATTATAATGAGGAAACGTGCTTGCAATATTTAAACAAACTCATTAAAGAAGATCCCAAAAAAGCGGTGAAAAATGTATGGAAGGGTATTGCTCCTGAACGCTGGCTACTATTTTTATGTGAGCGTGCAAATATCGATGTGCAAATGACAGGCGCTGAATTATCACAGGAGAAAGTCCGCAACTTAGCTAGATTACTCGTCAATTTTACAATGACAGTTAGTGGGACACAATCTCTTGAAAAAGCATTTGTCACTGGTGGTGGCGTCTCTGTTAAAGAGATTGAACCAAAGACTATGGCTTCGAAGAAAAAGAATGGTTTATTTTTCTGCGGGGAAATCCTTGATGTTCATGGCTACACAGGTGGCTATAATATTACGTCTGCACTCGTTACAGGACGTATTGCAGGGATGAACGCAGGAATGTAAGACACTCTGTTTCGGACTTATATTAGTGGTTCTATCACATAAAAACTATTGGGTAATGAGGCTCTTCGGCAAAGCGAGGGGTTAACTGAGCACTTTCCTAGGGGCGTCCGATGAGCCGCCCACAGGAAGCCTTGCTCTGCGCGAAAGCGTAGCGGCAGCAACAAATGTTTTATCTGTGCGAAAGCGTAGCGACAGCAACAAATGTTTTATCTGTGCGAAAGCGTAGCGACAGCAACAACAAAGCGAGTAGCCTGGAACGGAAATCACCTCATTAAATGCGCCACAGCATTCACAAATATTTCCTTGAGCATTTTATTTTTCCACATTATAAAAAGCGTGTCCTGAAAACGCGGACACGCTTTTTTAGCCTTCTTTTGACATATATACTTCCTCATATGGTTGGATGATGACAAACCCTTCACCTGAAAATGCCATTTGAATGGATTCACCACTACCTCGACCGATAAATGTTCGGAAGCTAATATCTGTTTTAAACTCTGGGGATAAAGTACCTGACCAAGCTACAGTAGCATGTGGATCAGTATAAACCGTTTCACCAGGCTTTACTAACAAGGTTAACGGTTCGAAATGAGTTGTAATGGCAACCTTCCCTCTTCCTTGTAAAGTTACATTAAACAACCCACCAGACATAACTCCTGCCATTTTACGCATTAAATGAATATCCCAATCAATACTAGGCTCAAATGCGAGTAAATCATTACCGTTTACACAAATTGTTTCATCCTTTAGATCGAAGACTGTTACTTTTTTTCCTTGATCGGCTAAATAAAGTCGCCCCTTACCCATTGCTTTCATAAGTTGAGTACCTTCGCCGGTTAATGCCTTTTTAAACATTTTACCTAAGCCATGCTCCAGCACACGCTCACGCTCAAACTTAATATCTCCTACATAAGAAATCATTGCGCCCATCTTCGACCAAACCTCGCCATTTAGGTTAACCTCTAATACACGCTCAGTTTCTAACTCGAAATATTCATTTTCGCTATCGTCCTGCTGTGTTTTATTAATAAACTCATTTAAAGAAAATTTCCCCATATATCAATGCCTCCTTATTTATTTTATATACGTTTTAAGTTCTGGAAAGATTCAATCAAATTATCCGAGGGGTAAAAACAAACGATTGAATGATGCGTTGAATCTTTTATTCATGAAATTTTAAAAAATGAAATGGAATCTAAATTAAACTTTTATATTTAATCGTTTCATTCATGCGAAAAAGGCTTCATAATTGATTAAAAACAAAAGGTGTTGACCTAAAAACATTAGTTTGTGGCCACCCACTAGCAAATTAGTTCACACCTCGCATTTGCTTTCCGTTACAAAATTTCTCTTTTAATAGCGAAATCACTTTATTTTCCATAATGATATTGACAGCAGACATCAACTGTTATACATTAAACAGAGATTAATCGAGTGTTATATAACAACAGCTACAAAAAAAAGACCATACAAGCGTCATGTGCGAAATGACACTCATATGGCCATTACCTTCAAGTGCGAATTGAAAGTAAACTTTATTGTGTAGCGGAGACGTCTCCAACCTTTTGAGAAGCTTCTTTTAATGCTGTTCGTTTACGTACATCTGCACGTAATGTTAATGCAATAATTAATGAAGCTGCAATTAACCCTGTAAATACATAGAATACAGGAATATAGCTACCATAAGCATTTTTAATAGTGCTTACTAAAAGTGGACCAAAAATACCACCTAAAGACCAAGTCGTTAATAAATAACCATGAATAACTCCAAGTTGTTTCGTACCGAATAAATCACTTGCAAATGCAGGTAGATTAGAGAAACCTCCACCATAGCAACTAACAACTAAGAAAATAAGTGCTTGGAAAATAATAACGTTTGTAGTATGCGGTAAGACGATAAATGTAACTAGCTGTGCAATAAAGAAAATTACAAAGACATTCGAACGACCAATATAGTCAGACACAGCAGCCCATATTAAACGACCACCACCATTAAATAATCCCATTATACCTACCATTGCTGCGGCTCCCGCAACTGATAACCCTACAATTTCTTGAGCCATTGGAGATGCAACAGAAATCATCATTATACCTGCTGTTACGTTTACTAAATGCATTGACCAAAGCATCCAGAAATGCTTAGTTTTCACAGCTTCACGTGCTGACATGACAGCTAAATCTTTCTTCACTACTTCTTTACCATTATCTGCAGCCGCCTTCATATTCGCTGGCATATAACCAGGTTTAGGCGGTGCTATATATGAAGCCCCTAAAATCATTAACGTGAAATAACTTGCCCCTAAAATAAAGTACGTTGTAGAAATTCCCACAGCCCCCATTAAGTTAGCTGCGACTGGCGCTGTAATAAGTGCTCCTGAACCAAATCCAAGTACGGCCATACCTGTTGCTAGTCCTCGGCGATCCGGGAACCATTTTACTAATGTCGATACAGGCGCAATATAACCAATACCCATACCCAATCCACTTAGTAAACCATATGTTAACCAGTATAATGTTACGGAATCCATTGAAATAGCTACACCTGCACCAGCTTGTCCTGCCCCAAATAGAACAGCTGCTATCATCGCAGATTTACGTGGCCCCATTTTTTCTACTAAGTTACCAAATAATGCTGCCGAAAAACCAGCAAGCCCCATCATTATTGTGAAGGCAACCGTTACGTTTGTTTCACTCCATCCCATTTCTGTAACAATCGGTATCTTGTATACACTGTATGCATATGCTCCACCGATTGAAAGGTGAATAGCGATTGCAGATAATGCAATTAACCATCTATTTTTATTCATAATTTCTCTTTTCTCCCCTCTTTTGCTACCTGTGAAAATTTTATGAACGTCTCTGTAAAACAATTTACCACTTAGAATTATTCAAATGCAAGATGTTTTTTTAAAAAATATTATTTCTGCAAAAAGTATTTTATTTTTCACCCCAATAATTTTATAACGAAAACCCTACAGTCTCTAAGCAAATAGATGTTTTTTAAACAAAAACCATAACATTTTTTAGCTATTATTATTTTTCTACTCTATTATCCAGCTTTACATTAACTATATTAATATAATTAATTTTGTGCATATTTTCACATACAATCAATGTATACCCCACTTTTTCTAACGCTTATTATTTCTTCGTGTTTCTATAAAGGGTCATAAACAAATATCCATTAAGTAGAAATAACGTGGATAAAAGAGAATTTAAAAGCTTAAATAGACAAATTTCATTCATGCAAAAGGGAATATGAAAATCATATTAAATGATTTAATTAACTTTTAATGGATATTCAATTAAATAAATACAATACACATTGTGCATACTTCAAAACGATTAATAATTACTTATTGATTTTTATTATTCAAATATATATTTTTTCTTTTAGTAAAAATCCTACACATTCTTTTTAGCTATGGCTAGTTATACTTTTCAAACTAAAAAACAACTAAACCAATCAGTTATAACAGAAATATTTGCTATAGCGCACAAGTAAAAACAGTACTTTTCAACCAAATACTGTTAATGTTTATAAAAACCAATTATAGATTTTTTTATGTAAATACTAACTTTGACGAAGATATGCATTCTATTAGAGACGGTCAATCTAAGGCGATCTTCAAGACATATTTTGAAGTGAAGTTCCCCATTAATCTAGTTACATATCAAAAAAGAGATGCTCAAAGAATTTCAGAGCACCTCTTTCCTTTTTATGAAAAATAAATGATAAATACAATTATTAGTACTAGTGACATAATAAACAATCCATTTGATATATAATGTCTTTTTTCCTCTCGCCCATAATAATAGTCAATTGCAATAGAACTTATCATGGCGACAGCTAAAAATCCGCATATTGCAGCTATATAGATAAACCATCCATATAGATTCATTAAAATTAAAATTGCCCCTTCTATAAACTTAACAATATACGTTGTACGTTGATGGCCTGTATTTATATATTTTGGCTCCTTTGAGATGCTAAACTTTTTTCTAATAACTATCTCGATAAGCAACCCTAGAAAGAGAGCAATTATTAAAAAAGTAAACATCTCACCGAAACTAATATCTTTATCATCTTTTCGCGTAAGGGCAATAAATGCTGACGCAGTGTCAGCATCTTCCACCTTGTAGAAGATATTTGTATGTCTATCGCTAAAAGCTAACTGCTCATCGCTTAAGTACATTTTTAGCTGCACAACCTGCCGATTGTCAAACTCTACCCATACATCACGATATGCATAGTAATCATCATCCTTCTTCGAAATAACTGCCTTTTGAAGCGTATTGGCAATGAGCTTTGTATCCGAATCATTTTTATAAGACTGTTGCCCTAAAATCCAGCCAGTTCTTCCGGCCTTAAAGGTATCCTCCTCCCAATTATACGCACTCGTAAACTGTTTAACCTCATGTTGGGCTAGTTCAATAATCGTAGCATGCTTAGATAAATCTACTTGCTTCCATGGACCAATTACAATCAAGAAGAGGATCGTCACGACTGCTCCAATGAAAACCATTGGATATTGCCATCTACGAGGTTGTTTATTTTGCTGAACTACATTGTGCAAAATACGCTCCTGCAATTGTTGTGAGAAACGCGGGGCTTCTCCAAGCTCTTTATCCAGTTTATTTTTAAAAGATGTCATCTTCTAGCACCTCCCAATGGTTTTTGTCCAGTTTCCCCTGCAATATTTGTCTAGCCCTACGAAGTCTTGTTTTCACTGTATTTTCGGTACATGCAAGTACCTCCGCTATCTTACGAACCTTTAATTCTTGGTAATAATAAAGAATAATTACTTCTCGGTAGTTGATTGGAAGTTCAAACAAAGCTGCTGTTACAATTCTTCGTTCATCCTTTTCAATCAAATTTGTTTCTGGCGATCGTTTATTGACTCCAATGTGCAGCTTTTCAAATAAAATATGTCGCTTATTTTTCCAACTTCGTAAATAGTCATGACTTTTATGTACTGTTATTTTTACTAAATATGTTTTTAGCGAGGATCGTTGTTCAAAGCGCTCCTGTTGCCGATAATAAGCAAAAAAGACATCTTGAACGATTTCTTCTGCAATAGCCCAGTCTTTAACATATAGATAAGCTACACGAAGGCAATACTCACCATGCTCTTCCATAATATTTGCTAAATGCTCACTCAAACAAACACCTCCTATTCACACTATAGTCGTATCAAAATCTTATATGGTTTCAGCAAAAAAGAAAAAAGTGCCCAAATATTGGACACTTTTCACATTATTATTTCACGACGATATTAACAAGCTTACCTGGAATGACAATTATTTTTACTAAGTCTTTGCCTGCCATATACTCTTGTACTTTATCATCTGCAAGAGCTACTTTTTCGATTTCTTCTTTTGAAGCATCTTTAGCTACGACGATTTTTGCACGTACTTTGCCTAGTACTTGTACAGCGATTTCCACTTCATCATCTACAAGTTTAGCCTCATCATATGTTGGCCATTCCTTATATGAAAGTGATTCATCATGACCTAATATCTGCCATAGTTCTTCAGCAACGTGTGGCACCATTGGAGCTAGCATTTTCACAAAGCCTTCAGCGTATTCTGTTGGAATTACATCCGCTTTGTAGCAATCATTGATGAATACCATCATTTGTGAAATAGCTGTATTGAAGCGAATACCTTCATAATCCTCTGTCACTTTTTTCACAGTTTGATGATATGATTTTTCTAATATTTTGTCATCAGAAGCTTGAATTTTCGCAGCGATTGTACCATCTTCTTCATTAACAAATAGACGCCAAATACGATCTAAGAAGCGACGTGCCCCGTCCAAGCCATTTGTTGACCATGCAACAGATGCTTCAAGTGGACCCATAAACATTTCATATAAACGTAAAGTATCAGCACCGTGTGAAGAAATGATTTCATCTGGGTTAACGACATTACCTTTCGATTTAGACATTTTCTCATTACCTTCACCAAGAATCATCCCTTGGTTAAATAATTTATGGAATGGCTCTTTCGTGTGTACAACACCTAAATCGTATAATACTTTATGCCAGAAGCGAGCGTATAGTAAGTGCAATACCGCATGCTCTGCCCCACCGATATAAATATCAACTGGTAACCAACGTTTCAGTAATTCAGGGTCTGCAATCGCTTCTTTATTTGTTGGGTCAATATAACGAATGAAGTACCAGCTAGAACCTGCCCACTGTGGCATCGTATTCGTTTCGCGACGACCTTTTTTTCCTGTTTCAGGATCAACAACATTTACCCATTCAGAAATGTTCGCTAACGGAGATTCACCCGTACCTGAAGGACGAATATTATCTGTTTTTGGTAGTACTAATGGTAATTCTGATTCCGGTACTGGCGTCGTTGTACCATCTTCCCAATGAATCATAGGAATTGGCTCACCCCAGTAACGTTGACGAGAGAATAACCAGTCGCGAAGACGGTAAGAGATTTTCTTCTCTCCTACACCTTTTTCTTCAAGCCATTGAATTGCCTTAGCAATACCTTCCTCTTTGTTTAAGCCATCAAGGAAGTCAGAGTTAATATGTTTACCATCACCTGTGAAGGCTTCTTTGCTAATGTCTCCACCTTCAAGGACAGGAATAATTTCTAAACCAAATTCTGTAGCGAATTCATAGTCGCGCTCATCATGTGCTGGAACTGCCATAATTGCACCAGTACCGTATGATACTAACACATAGTCCGCAACCCAAATCGGCATTTTTTTACCGTTAATCGGATTAATTGCATAGGCACCTGTGAATACGCCTGTTTTTTCTTTTGCTAAATCTGTGCGTTCTAAATCAGATTTCAATTTTACTTTATCTAAATAAGCTTCAACAGTTTGTCGTTGTTCAGCAGATGTAATTTGATCCACTAATTTATGCTCGGGTGCAATAACACAGTATGTAGCACCAAATAATGTATCAGGACGAGTTGTAAACACCGTGAAGTTTTCATCTGTTCCATCTATATTAAATGTTACTTCTGCACCTTCCGAACGACCAATCCAATTACGTTGCATATCCTTAATAGACTCTGGCCAATCAACTTCCTCTAAGTCATCGATTAAACGATCAGCATAGGCAGTAATTTTAAGCATCCATTGCTTCATTGGACGACGTTCTACAGGGTGACCACCACGCTCTGACTTTCCATCAATAACTTCTTCGTTTGCAAGTACTGTTCCAAGTGCTGGACACCAGTTTACAGCTACTTCATCTACATAGGCTAAGCCTTTGTTATAAAGTTGGATAAAGATCCATTGTGTCCATTTATAATATTCTGGATCTGTTGTGTTAATTTCACGATCCCAGTCATAGCTAAAACCTAACTCTTGGATTTGACGCTTAAATGTTGCAATATTTTTCGCTGTAAATTCTGCAGGGTCATTTCCTGTATCAAGTGCATATTGCTCTGCAGGTAAACCGAATGCATCCCAGCCCATAGGATGTAGGACGTTATAACCTTGCATACGCTTGAAGCGTGAAAGGATGTCTGTCGCTGTATAGCCCTCTGGATGTCCTACATGAAGACCAGCACCAGATGGGTATGGGAACATATCTAACGCATAAAATTTTGGTTTTTCTGTTTCGTTTTCAGTTTTAAACGTTTTATTATCAGCCCAATATTGCTGCCACTTTTTTTCGATTTGTTGATGATTAAAACTCATTATTTTTCCTCCTTTGAATGTGTCATGCTCTTCAACTTAAGAATTGACAAAATATTTAAAAAATAAAAAAACTCGCCCCTTTCTTCATTAGAAAGGGACGAGAGAATTCGTATCTCCCGCGGTACCACCCACATTAGTGATCACACTCGGCTTTAGCTTCCTTAACGCGGAAGGAACGGCACGAGCTGTTTCACTCGGGCAGACTCAGAAGGCGAGTTCAATTTGCTTTCCTACTAGCTCCCACCAACCGCTAGCTCTCTAAAAAGAAACACAAATTTACTATTCCTCATCATTGTCTTACATGTATTGCATTTATTCTAATGGAAAGTACTGAAAAGCACAAGACTTTGTTTACATACTAACCATTTTTGAACAAATTAAATCCCTATGAAGGTAACAATATTCGAAATAAGTTGTATCCATAGTGCTCGCTTTATTTTAAACTACAAGAAAGCTCCGTAAAGATAACTCCTAGCGCATAAGCACCGGCATCCGGATAACCTAGACTTCTTTCACCAACTGTTCCGGCGCGACCCATTCGAGCTACGATTTCCTTTGTATATTCCGCTCCTTTAACAGCAGCCTCTGCCCCTTTCTCAAAAGCTGTTTTAAAGTCCGCACCAGTTGCAGCGCTTTCTGACCAGGAATTCACACAAGGTACAAGCGCATCTACAAGCGTTTTATCGCCTACCTCTGCCCCTCTTCCGAAAGAACGCTCACCGACAGATTGTATACCTTTCAGCGTAGCTTGTAACATTTCAGCAAACTCTCCAACAGTTAATTCCATTTTCCCCTCCACTGCTTTACTAGCAGCTCGGAAAGCCCCGCCCCAAATTGGACCGGAAGCTCCTCCACAATGTTCCATAATGATCATGGAACAACCATCAAGGAAAGTCCCAATACTTAAATGTTCATGATTTAGAATCGAGCTCCATCCTCGTTTTAATTCCTTAAAACCTTTTGCGACACTCATTCCGAAATCGCCGTCACCTGCATGGGTATCCAATTCGCAGAAAGGCACTTCGTTCTTAATAATAATCTCACTCATTTTATCTACAAGATAAATCATATTATTTAATGTGATTACCTCGTTTTTAATGATAGCGTGTTCTTCTTCTGTTTCCGTCTCAAAGAATACCTCTTTCTCTTCTACGTTATCATTAATATCTACGTATTCTACACGTTCAACTGGTCCATCTACCTTAAATGCAGGTGTATTACATTCTTTCGATAATAATGTATTCAGTTCATTATCTAGTTTCATTACTGTAAGAGAGATCCCAGCCATATCAATACTTGTCATGTAATTGCCGACAAACGTTCTATTGATTCGTATATTTCTTTTACTCAGCTCTCTAGTAACCCCATTATTTAACAGATAAAGTTCTTGAAGTGGTGTACCACCAAATCCATTTACTAGAACAGCAATTTCAGCATCTTTATCTAATCCTAAATCTTTCATAAGGTCATTTGTCATACGTAAAGCTAATTCATCTGCAGCCATTATTTTTTCTCTTTTTCTTCCTGGCTCTCCATGAATACCGACACCATATTCCATCTCATCTTCACCCAATTTGAAAGTAGGTGATCCACTAGCAGGAACCGTACAAGAAGTTAGTGCCAGACCAATTGTTCGAACATTTGCTGCTGCTTTTTCCGCTACAGCTTTAACCTGCATCAAATCCATACCTTCTTCTGCGGCTGCACCAGCAATTTTATGTACTAACACAACTCCTGCAACGCCGCGGCGTCCTACTGTATAAAGGCTATCTTCTACTGCAATATCATCTTCTACGCGAACGTACTCTACTTGAATGCCATCCTCCATGGCTAAGTGGGCGCCATTTTTAAAATTCATTATATCTCCGCTGTAATTTTTAATTATGAGCAGTGTACCTTTTTGGCTGGCTGTTGCTTTAATTGCTTGATATACCTGTATTTGTGAAGGAGAGGCAAACACATCACCACATACCGCAGCATCTAGCATTCCTTTTCCTACAAACCCCGCATGTGCAGGTTCATGTCCACTACCGCCACCACTAATTAAAGTTACCTTATTTGCATTCATTACTTTTTTCTTAATTATTTTATATTTTTTTAACAGCTCAAGTTCCGGGTGAGCCATAACTATCCCATTGCACATTTCCATAACAAGTGATTCAGGTTGATTCATAATTTTTTTCATCTTAATCCTCCCCTATAAGTTTTATCACATTCTACGGAGCCTATTCGTAGACATACTTCTATAATTATTCAAAGAAGATTCCTGCTATGATACCCCTCGAAATATATTTAAAAACGAATTCTAATTTACTATGTAAAATGAAAGTTTTGTCTAAAGATACTCATACTCGGCATAATTGCGTTCCTTTATTGCGGGATAAAGTGAAACTTTAATCGATGGGGTATTTTCTGCACCCCATCGATCATTAGTCTTCACCAATCGAGCAATTAGGGGCAGTTCATTTATTATTACTGCCCTTTATTGCGGGATAGCTCCTGACATTCACGGAAAGCAAAATGCTTACAGCCAATACATTTATTTGTATCTAAATAGCTTAAAGCTTTATTAATCGCTTCTCCTGTATGCGGATAGAAATTAGCTTCACCAATTTCATCATATAAGCCATTGTGCTGTAGTGCCTTTTTTAATTCGTCTTGTACTCCTGTAACTAAAATAGTGCCACCCTGTGCTTTAAAATTCCGAATGACATTACTAAAATACGACTCACCTGTTGAATCCATAAAAGGTACTTTACCCATGCGTAATACTAAAACTTTTTGTTCGTGCTGAATAGAACTTACAATTGCCTGCTCAAAGGTTTGAGCTGCGCCGAAGAAAAGAGGACCCTCAACTGTATAAATACTAATTTGTGGACAGTCTCGTTTTTGATGAACAACATGTGATTGTACCTTTCCACTCTCTTTCGAATGATCCGGTAAAACCTTTGTTACGACAAGCTTTTCGCTCATACGCTTTGCAAATAATACGACCGCTAGTACAAGCCCCACCTCTACAGCTAATGTTAAACTTGTAAAAACAGTAAGAAGGAACGTAATGATTAAAACGAGGGAATCTCCTGATTTTAATTTAACAATATGTGCAAAATGCTTTTGCTCACTCATATTCCAAGCAACAACCATTAAAACTGGAGCCATACTAGCTAATGGAATATGTGAAGCAAAAGGCGCAAGTAATAATAAAGTGACTAATACAAATACACCGTGAATAATACCTGATATTGGTGATACTCCACCTGTTTTAATATTTGTCGCAGTACGAGCAATAGCGCCTGTCGCAGGGATCCCTCCAAAGAAAGGAGTGACGATATTAGCAATCCCTTGACCAACAAGTTCTCGGTTACTATTATGCTTTGTATTTGTCATTCCATCCGCTACCACAGCAGATAAAAGTGATTCAATTCCACCAAGCATCGCAATCACAAAAGCTGGTCCAATAAGTAGCTGAATACGTTCCCATGTGATATCTGGAACTGCGAAATTCGGTAGTGTATTAGGAATTTGACCATAGGCTGTTGCTATTGTGGCAACTTGTCCAGAAAAAAAGAATGTTGCCACTAGTGTAGAAACAACAATTCCCGCTAACGCTCCTGGAACTTTCGGTAATACTTTCGGTGTTATTAAAATAATGATAAGACTTATGATCGCCGTTAAAACACTATAAAAGTTTGTCGTACCAATATGCATAACAATTTCTTTTACATTGTCAATAAAATACTCATGTCGTTTAATATTTGTTAAACCTAGGAAATTAGCAATTTGACCTGTAAAAATAATAACGGCTATTCCTGCTGTAAATCCAATTGTCACGGGTCGGGGAATAAATTTTATTAATGAGCCTAGTTTAAAAATACCCATTAAGCACAAAATAATCCCGGCCATTAATCCAGCGATTAGTAAATTTTCATAGCCATACGAAATGACTATCCCTAATAAAATTGGCACAAAGGCACCTGTAGGTCCCCCTATTTGGAACTTCGAACCACCAAAAAGAGAAATAAGTATGCCAGCAATAAAAGCTGTATATATTCCATACTCAGGCTTAACACCTGACGCAATAGCAAAGGACATTGCCAGTGGTATTGCTACAATCCCGACAATTGTCCCTGAGATTAAATCTTTCTTCAAATGATGAACAGAATATCCTTCATATCGCCCTGTAAACAGTGACTTCATCTATAAATCTTCCCTTCAAAATAATAGCAACGTAAATGTTTCGTAAAAACCCCAGTTTACATATCCTCTTCATTATCTTCATTAATAGTCATTTCTTCTAATCTTGTAATTGTATTTATTAAGTGATTATTAAAAATTTCTTTTGCGACGCCAAGTAACTCTCCAATCATCGGATCGCTTAAAGAATAATAAACTTTTTTCCCCTCTTTCGTTCCATACACAATATTTTTGCCTCGTAATACACTTAACTGCTGAGAAACAGCTGAGCCCTCTTTTTCTAAGTAACTTTGAATTTCATTGACATTTTTCTTACCATCTACTAGTAATTCCAATATTCTAATTCGTAATGGATGTGCTAAAGCTTTAAAAAAATCTGCCTTAAATTGCTGCAATTCTTCCACATAAATCCCTCCATGAATCATATTCATATATTCAAATATTTGAATATGTATAGTTGATTGTACGCTAATATAAGCTAACTTTCAATGTCAAACATTAAAAAACGAACAAAAAACGTGTTTCCCACACAGTTTTTGCTCGTTTTTGAAAAATATCTGTTAAATTTAACCTATTATTTTGTCACTGTTTTATTCTTTCGTAAAGGATAATCATAGATAAGGCATGGAATAATCGCAAGCAATACAATTATTACTAAAATTGAAACGAGTGCAATCATACCAAACTGATCAACCATAATACCACCAAATAGAGGGCCAATCATACGACCAGTTGTTGCTGCACTATTAATAATCCCTTGATAAAAGCCCTGACGCCCTTTTGGTGCAAGTTGATTGGCGATTGTAGGTAAGGCAGGCGTATAAAACATTTCACCAAAAGTTAGCACGACCATTGCTGCTCCAAACATTTTAAAATCGCTTGCAAACGCAATGATTCCAAAGGATATCGCGATAAGGACAACGCCAAATACTAATTGACGCTTCAAATTATTTTCCCAACGTTTCACTAGCGGCGCAATTAGCGGTTGCCCTAAAACGATAAGCAGACCATTAATAGTCCAAAGTAAGCTGTACTGTTTCAATCCTAATCCTAGATCTTGTGTATAGGCAGAAATAGTCGCACTCCATTGTGAATAAGCTACCCAGCATAGTACAGAGGAAGAACTTATAATTAATAATGCATAAAACGGTGCTTTATTTATTATTCGCTTACTTTCACTCACGACATTCTTCGGCGCAATGCTCCCCGCTTCTAATCGTTTAAAAGTAAAAAATGCTATAAAAAAGAACAAAATATACATGGCTAAGTTGACCTTAAAGACGTAGTCAAATTGATAAGCAGCAACAACACCCGCAAGTGCAGGACCAATTGCTACACCTAAATTTTGAGCTAAATAAATTGCGTTAAAAGCCTTTCGTCCACCCTCCGGCCACGCAGTACCAGCTAAAGCAAACATTCCTGGGAATACAATACCCCCACTAAAGCCGAGTATTGTTAAAATCCACACATAATGTGGCCAGCCGTGCCAAATCGTTAAAGCAATTAATGATGCAATCGTCAAAAGAATGCCAAACATTGTTGATTTATAGCCACCTATTCTATCAAATAAGTAACCACCTAAGAGATTCCCTAATACGCCAGCAGCAGAATTCAACATCAACACAAAGCCAGCCATCGCAAGCGACTTCCCTAAATAATCATGCATATAAATGGCGTTTAAAGGCCATAAAAAAGAGTTGCCCGTTGTATTCACAAGCATACCAATAATTAAAAACCAAACACTTTTTGGCATAGAATGTCCTCCATTATTTCGCTACTCTAAATAGTTAGTTTATGTTTAAACATACAAAAGCACAAGAAAAATAAATTTACTCTTTTTACATATGCTTTAGAATATTTTTTGTGTAGTTTTTTGGGGCCTCCTGATGAAATACGATGGTCGATGTACTTTTCGCTTGCCTTCTCTCATAGTACATCCACATATTATTAAATTCTTCCCTCATGACGGAAACACCAGCACGTGATAAAATATAGTTTTAGAGGAGTGAAATAAATGACAGAAACAAACTTTCCTTTTCCATCAGACGGGAAAAGGTATTATACATGGAATCGCTATTTACGTGAGCAATTTGGTCATAAAGTTTTTAAAGTAGCACTAGACGCAGGCTTTGACTGCCCAAACCGTGATGGTACAGTTGCCTTTGGCGGTTGTACGTTCTGTAGTGCTGCAGGTTCAGGTGATTTTGCGGGCAACAAAGTTGATCCTATCGAGGTACAATTTGCTGAAATACGTGACAAAATGCATCAAAAATGGAAGGATGGCAAATACATGGCTTACTTCCAAGCGTATACAAATACACATGCACCGCTACCAGTATTAAAAGAAAAATTTGAAGCTGCATTAGCCCAAGAGGGGGTTGTCGGATTATCCATCGCAACACGCCCAGATTGTCTGCCGGATGATGTAGTTGAATATTTAGCTGAATTAAATGAGCGTACCTATTTATGGATTGAATTAGGACTTCAAACTGTACATGAAAAAACAGCCAATCTTATCAACCGTGCCCACGATTATGCAACATATGTGGAAGGTGTTGAAAAGTTACGAAAACATGGTATTCGTGTATGCTCACACATTATTAATGGTCTTCCTCTCGAAGACTCTGACATGATGATGGAAACTGCTCGTGAAGTCGCAAAACTTGATGTACAAGGTATTAAAATACATTTACTGCATCTTTTAAAAGGTACTCCAATGGTTAAGCAATACGAAAAAGGAATGTTAGAATTTTTAGATCAAGACGTTTATACAAAGCTTGTTGCCGATCAACTTGAAATTCTACCTCCAGATATGGTTATTCACCGTATTACAGGCGATGGACCAATTGATTTAATGATTGGCCCGATGTGGAGTGTTAATAAATGGGAAGTATTAAATGGAATTGATGCTGAGCTTGAACGCCGAGGAAGCTGGCAAGGAAAATTTTATAAAGCCGAGGATGACAAATGAAGCTACGACGAGTTTTACAATATGCCCAACAGCTAATAAAAGATACTGTTGAAGAGGGCGACACTGTAGTAGATGCCACAGCTGGAAATGGCCACGACACTTTGTTTCTAGCACAGCTTGTCGGCGATGAAGGACAAGTATACGCCTTTGATGTTCAAAAGAGCGCTGTTGATGCCACTCTCCATCGCCTTTTAGATAATGGCTTAGAGCATCGTGCACTTGTTTTACATAGAGGGCATGAAGAAGTAGTCAACTATGTCCACAAACCAGTTGCGGCTGCAATTTTTAATCTTGGTTATTTGCCTGGTAGCGATCACGACATCATTACACAGCCAAATACGACGATACAAGCAATTGATGATTTGCTAAAGATGCTAAAAATAGGGGGTCTTATTGTCCTCGTCATTTATCATGGTCATCCGGGCGGGAAGGAAGAGCGAGATGCTGTGATTGACTATGTCAGTCAACTTCCCCAAAAATGTGTACATGTTTTAAAATACGAGTTTTTAAATCAACAAAATGATCCACCTTTTGTAATTGCTTTAGAAAAAATGAAAGATTATTCGTTAAGTTAGTTAGATAATTTAATATAAATTTTACATGCATGTTGATTGGGAAAATTTAGGTTTATTATTGACTGATAAAAGGATTTTTTGTTGATATTTTGCTAATGGATGTCCATTTTACTGATTGTAGCGGAGGGCTACTCGACTCCCGCGGGAAAGCGAGACAGACGAGACCCTGCATGGAGTGCAGCGGAGGAAGCGGCTCGACGCTTTCGCACTGAGCAAGGCTTCCTGCGGGCGAGCGTCAGCGGCAGCAACAATTGTTTTATCTGTGCGAAAGCGTAGCGGCAGCACCAAAGCGAGTAGCCCGTAGCGGAAATCAGAGCCATCTAAGTAATTTGATTAGATAAAAATGGTTAATCAACACACTTGATAATTTATTTAAGGCACAATTCCGATAACTCATTGGAATCGTGCCTTTTAATTTAGAAAAGAGAATATCCCCGATAGCGCGGGAAAGACAAAACAAAAAAGCTATCTAATAGAATCTTTCAATCTATTAGACAGCTTCCTATCTTATTATCTATTTATTTTTACGTTTTTCATTATAATCAATCCAGAAATCTGCACCTTTAATTCCTAGTTTACGAGGATCAAAAACAGGATCTTTTCCTTCTTTTTTCTGTCTCTCATAGTCCTTTAATGCAACTATAGCAGGCTTCATAATAATTAAAATCGCTATAACGTTAATCCAAACCATTAGTCCTAATCCAACATCCCCCATAGCCCAAGCAAGGTCGGAAGTACGTATAGTACCGTAAAACGCAGCAATTAAAATTGCAAATTTAGCTAGCCAAATGACGACCTTCTCTGTAGTTCCTGAGAATAAATAAGCCACATTTGTTTCGGCAATGTAGTAGTATGCCATTATCGTCGTGAAAGCAAAGAAGAATAATGCGATCGCTACGAATGGTCCACCAAAGCCTGGTAATGAAGAGTCAACTGCATATTGTGTATATGCTGCACCTTCTTTAATACTTTTCGCAAATGTTACTTGCTCATCTCCAGTTAATCCACCTTTATTGAAATCACCAACATAAACATATGAATCAGTGCCTTCTGCAGCTTTTTCATCCTGTACATTGTACATTCCAGTAAATAAAATCATAAATGCAGTAGCTGAACAAATTAATAATGTATCAATGTATACAGAAGCTGCTTGCACGATACCTTGTTTAGCAGGGTGTGATACTTCTGCTGCAGCAGCCGGATGCGCACCTGTCCCTTGCCCTGCCTCATTTGAATAAATACCACGTTTAACCCCCCACGCAATAGCGGAGCCAACAATACCACCGAAGATTTCTTGCGCACCAAATGCACTAGAAAAAATTAATGAAAATACAGCTGGTACTTCTTTAATATTCATTGCGATAATGACAATGGCCATAAGAATATATGCTAATGCCATAAACGGTACAATGACCTGTGCAGCATTGGCAATCCATTTTACCCCACCGATAATAATAGTACCTAATAATACAACAATAATAAGTCCTGTAATCCAAGTGTCAACAGAGAAAGCGTTTTCAACAGCTGTCGCAATTGCATTTGATTGAACACCCGGCATCAACACTAACATAGCAGCTAATGCAGCAACAGCGAAAATGACAGCAAACCATTTTTGCCCCATTCCCTTTTCTATGTAAAAAGCTGGCCCACCACGATATTCTGTATCTTTCTCTTCTTTATAAATTTGAGCTAATGTCGACTCAACATAAGCAGTTGCCGCACCGATAAAGGCGATTGCCCACATCCAAAAAACAGCACCAGGTCCCCCCATCCCGATTGCTGTAGCTGTACCGGCAATATTACCTGTACCTACTCGACCAGATAATGCAATAGACATTGCTTGGAAAGATGAAATTCCCTTTTCCGATTTTTCGCCTTTAAACATTAAAACAAACATATCTTTAATGTGTCTTACTTGTAGGAACCTTGTAATGATTGAAAAGAAGAGCCCAATTAACAATATGCCATAAATAAACCATGGTCCCCATAAAATCTCATTCATTTTCCCAACGATTGCTTCCATTTTACCCCTCCAATTTGAAAAATAATACTTTAGGTCATTATAGTATTACACTTTTCAGAAAATTACAACATTATATTCAAGTAACAAAAAGTTAGTAATTTTCTAGTTAATTGGAGAGGTCATTCACTACTTAATTATATAGCCAATGTTTCGAAGAGCATTATTAATAAAATCACGTATATAAACAAAAATCTCGTCACGCTCTACTTCATGAAATAGATTATGATAACTGTTTGCCCATTCTTTAAATTGAAACTCTGTAAAGTCCTGCAGATGAAGCCAATTACGAGTTTGTTTAGTTTCAGTAATATTATCTTTTTCAGCTGTCATCACTAACATAGGTCTATTAGGGAATTCTGCCTTAGGCAATAACACTAAATTGCGCATCATTTGCTGTAGTTCTCGATACCATTTCACTGAAACAACTGACGAAAAAGGAACTTCATCCTTCATCTCATCTCTACCTTCTACACTGCGCGTTAAAGATTCTATAGTAATTTCATGAGTCAGCTTCACATTTGCAGTCAGGGCACTTAAACTAGTTAAAGCATTTGATAATTTACCTGGCAGTAGCTTTAAATGAAGCCATGGTGAAGTTAAAATAATTCCTGCGCATTCATATTTTCGTTTTTGCATGGTATGTAGTAATAGTGTCGCACCAAGCCCATGCCCTATTAAAAAGACAGGTAGATTATACGAAAAAGCATTCTCGATTAAATGCCTTGTATATTTGTTGTATTCTTTAAAATCTTCATCGTGAACATTTGAAAACCCTTTATTCACTCCATGATTAGGTAAATCCCCCATGACTATGTGGAAGCCTTCCAATCTTAATTTTTCTATAAGCCATGCATACCAGCGGTGATTTTCATATGCACCATGAAGAATTGCAACCACAGCCTTTGCTTGTCCATCAGCTTCCCATTTCCACATTTCACATAGTCCTCCTAAAAAAATAATTACACAATGATTATAACGAAATATCTAGCTCATTTTAATTTAATATTTCCATCTAGTTGCGTATTTGATACGATAATATTACATCATAGAAAGAAAAGAGGCGATTCTCATGATCTATCCATTTAAAGGTAAAACACCCAATATTGATCCATCTGTATTTATTGCCGATTATGCGACCATAACTGGTGACGTTACAGTAGGTGCTGAAACAACTATTTGGTTTAACACAGTTATTCGAGGGGATGTATCACCGACAATTATCGGAAAAAGAGTTAGTATTCAAGACCTCTGTTGCTTGCATCAAAGCCCTAAATATCCACTAATTATCGAAGATGAGGTAACAGTCGGACATCAAGTAACTTTACATAGCTGTACGATTCGTAAGAAAGCCTTAATAGGTATGGGCTCTATCATATTAGACGGAGCGGAGATTGGAGAGGGTGCATTTATTGGGGCAGGTAGCCTTGTTCCTCCAGGCAAAGTCATTCCTCCAAATAGCTTAGCATTAGGGCGTCCCGCAAAAGTTGTAAGAGAATTAAATGATGAAGATAAAGAAGATATGGAACGCATCATACATGAATATGTAGAAAAAGGCCAATACTATAAATCTCTTCAACCAAAGAATAAATAGTTATTTCAACTAAATCAAAGCAGCTCCACGTTGCTTAGACAACCGATCCCCACGTGATTATATATGGCGCTTATTTTTTTGATCAATTATGCCTCGGCATAATTGCGTCCGGAATCGGCTTTGTGCTTAGGCCTGCGTGAGGGCCGACACGATGTCGGTCATTTCGGTAATGCCACAGGACATGGCCCTTTTACCGATGTAGGTCAGTTAGTCGTTATCGCATGAATGCGATGGTTTTAGGCTAACATCCCCTAAGCACTCCTTTCTGATTCCGTGACATCCACCGGGGGCTTTAACTTCTTTCAGCGGGTGTTTAGACACCCGCTGAAAGAAGTTAAAAACAACGAAAGGGGCAATAGCATGTTAAGCCCCTTTCTGTAATAGTATCTTAAAATATTTGTCCAACCACTTTATTACTTTAGCTGAATAGTTTATAAACCTGCTTTTTCTTTTAATGCGTCTGCTTTGTCCGTTTGTTCCCAAGGTACATTTAAGTCTGTACGACCGAAGTGACCATATGCTGCAGTTTGCTTATAAATTGGGCGACGAAGGTTAAGCATTTTAATAATCCCTGCTGGGCGTAGGTCAAATAGCTCGCGTACCCATTTTACAATTTCACTTTCCGTAACTTTTCCTGTCCCGAATGTATCAACAGCAATAGATACAGGTTGAGCAACACCAATCGCATAAGCTAGTTGTACTTCAGCTCGATCTGCTAAACCAGCTGCTACGATATTTTTTGCCACATAGCGGGCTGCATATGCCGCTGAACGGTCTACCTTAGTTGCATCCTTACCAGAGAAAGCACCACCACCATGACGGGCATAGCCACCGTATGTATCAACGATGATTTTACGTCCAGTTAGGCCAGCATCTCCTTTTGGACCACCAATTACGAATCGGCCAGTTGGGTTGATGAAATATTTAGTCTCGGCATCTAATAATTCACTCGGAACAACTGGAGCAATAACGAATTCTTTTAAGTCTGCTTGAATTTGCTCAAGTGTAGCTTCTTCGTCATGCTGTGTAGAAATGACAATCGTATCAACTCGCACTGGTACATTGTTTTCATCATACTCAATTGTTACTTGTGTTTTTCCGTCTGGACGTAAATAACCTAGTTCACCAGATTTACGTACTTCCGTTAAACGACGAGCCAATTTATGCGCTAAACTAATTGGTAACGGCATAAGCTCTGGTGTTTCGTTACATGCATAACCGAACATTAAGCCTTGGTCACCTGCGCCAATTGCTTCAATGTCAGCGTCTGTCATAGAGCCTTCACGTGCCTCTAATGCTTGGTCAACACCTTGAGCAATATCAGGTGATTGTTCACCAATAGCAACAAGTACTGCTAGATTTTCAGCATCAAAGCCATATTTCCCACGTGTATAACCGATTTCTGCTACAGTATCACGAACGATACCTTTAATGTCTACATAAGTAGACGTAGTAATTTCTCCTGCTACTAATACTAAACCAGTAGTTACTGTTGTTTCACACGCTACACGTGCGTTTGGATCTTCTGCTAAAATAGCATCTAAAATGGCATCCGAGATTTGATCACAAATTTTGTCTGGATGTCCTTCTGTTACACTTTCTGATGTAAACAGTCGACGTTTTGTCATTTGGTTTTCCTCCAATTACTTTTACAAATAATATTTGCGAATTAATACGGTACTCATTACCCATGTCAAGCCCGCTCCTATAGATTGAACTCTAAAGCAGTTGTTGCTGTCGCTACGTTTACACTACGTTTCCGCACAAAAAACAACTACTGCTTTTAACACGAGGTTTTCGAAAGATCCGTCATTATAATAAGGAAAGGACTATATACTTACCTTTACATTCGTTTTTAACAATAAAAAAATCCTTTTCTCACGCTTACTTAACATGAGGAAAGGAATAATGACTTCGTAACCTTTCACTCTTATCGTTCAAGGGGTTTCCCTTGCATCAGGTTGGCACCAGCGCATGTCGTGAAATAGTTCATGCAGGTTGCCGGGTTTCACAGGGCCTGACCCTCCACCAGCTCGGGATAAGAGTATCCGTTCAATATCTCATAATACGGAAAAGGTCGAACGTTGTCAAATATTTTTAACTTCTTTCAGCGAGTGCCCAAACACCCGCTAAAATAGGGAAACTCAGTGTAAGAACGCCACGTCCTGTAGCATTACCGAAAGCGAAAATCATGTCGGCTCTCGTGCTGTCGCAAAGACAAAAACACATTGCTGTCACTACGTTAACACTGCGCTTTCGCAAAATAACGTCTCCAGGCATAAGCACAAAACCGATTCCGGACGCTTTGTTTATCTATAGCGAAAGCAAAGCGTTAGCTACAGTTATACCATTATTATGAAACTCATTTGTATTATCCTGTAAATTCAAACAAAATAATCCCTACTCTCCACCTCACATCATGTGTTAACATATGTGTAACCCTTTACAGCACATTTTGTAGTGAAAGCAAAGCGTCAGCTACGGAACATGTGGTGGATGAAAATGATTGTAGCCCCTTTTCAATTGAAGACAAGCTCCAACTAATAAAAACAAGCTGAAAACTTCACATCCTGTGCGAACCTCATATAAGCCAAAAGCTTCTAGAACACAATTTTGCTGTGTCGAAAGTGATTGACTGATCACTTATAATAGATAGGGTAAAAAGCATTATCAAAACGAATCAATTTACTTTTTGTCGTTTTCTTGAAAAGTAATAAAATCTGAAAAATAATTTCTGAATTAGTATAGATTATTTAAGCAATTGTGTTATACTATTTTTGAAATTAAGAAAATCTCCCTCAGACTCAAGGGAATACTATAAAAAAGGATGGTATTTAATCGATGAATTCAGTAGAAATTGCAAACGAACTGAAGGAATTATTAAGCGGCAGTAACATTAATGTTCAACTTTCAGTACCACAATTAGCTGAAAAAGCTACTTCTCGTGGTGAAGCTATGTTAACAGTAGATGGCGCAGTTCGTGCAGAAACTGGCAAATACACTGGTCGTTCACCTAAAGATAAATATACGGTAGAAGAAGAGAGCACAAAAGATAAAATTGACTGGGGAAAAGTTAACCGACCAATTTCTTCTGAAGTGTTCGATAACTTATATGTAAAAGTAGTAAAATATTTAAAAGAACAGGACGAATTATTCGTATTCAAAGGCTTTGCTGGTGCTGACAAAGATTCTCAATTAAGCATTCAAGTAATCAATGAATATGCTTGGCACAATCTGTTCGCTCATCAATTATTTATCCGTCCAACTAAAGAGGAATTAGCTTCTCATGTTGCTGACTTCACAGTTATCTCAGCTCCTAATTTCAAAGCAGACCCTGCCGTTGATGGCACTGCTTCTGAAACATTCATCATTGTATCACTTGAAAAGAAAATCATCCTAATCGGTGGTACTGAATACGCTGGTGAAATCAAAAAGTCTATTTTCGGTATTATGAACTACTTATTACCACAACAAGGCATCCTTTCAATGCACTGCTCAGCAAACGTTGGTGAAGCTGGTGATGTTGCATTATTCTTCGGTTTATCTGGTACTGGTAAAACTACTTTATCAGCAGATCCTGATCGTAAGCTTATCGGTGACGATGAACACGGATGGTCTGATAACGGTGTATTCAACATTGAGGGCGGTTGCTACGCAAAAACAATTAACCTTTCTGCTGAAAAAGAACCAGAAATCTACAACGCAATTCGCTTCGGTTCTGTTTTAGAAAACGTAGCTGTTGATCCAGAAACTCGTGTTTGTGACTATGATGACGGTTCATTAACAGAAAATACACGTGTAGCTTATCCAATTCAATACATTGAAAATATTGTTGATCCATCTGTTGCTGGTCACCCAAAAACAATCATCTTCTTAACAGCTGATGCATTTGGTGTATTACCTCCAATCAGTAAATTAACAAAAGAGCAAGCAATGTACCACTTCCTAAGCGGTTTCACATCTAAACTTGCTGGTACAGAACGTGGTGTAACAGAGCCAGAACCAGTATTCTCTACTTGCTTCGGTTCTCCATTCCTTCCACTTCCAGCAACAGTTTATGCTGAAATGTTAGGTCAAAAAATTGACGAGCACGGTGCACAAGTATTCTTAGTGAACACTGGTTGGACTGGTGGCGAATATGGTACTGGTAGCCGTATGAAGCTTTCTTACACTCGTACAATGGTGCGCGCTGCAATTGATGGTAAATTAACTGATGTTGAAACAATTCAAGATTCAGTATTCGGTTTAAACATCCCAACTACTATTGAGGGTGTACCAACTGAAGTGCTTAATCCTCGTGATGCATGGGCAGACAAAGCTGCTTATGATAAAAAAGCTGCTGAACTTGCTGGTTTATTCAACGAAAACTTCAAGAAATTCTCAAATGTTTCTGAAGCTATCACAAACCTTGGTGGTCCATTAAAATAATTTACTAAGCAAAGGGAACGATTTCAGTCGTTCCCTTTTTTGTTGAAAGAGAAAATTTTTATGAAAATGAGGGAGATTTCCATACTAGGCTACTCGCTATCCTTTGTATCTAGCCACTTCCACTGCCTTGCATTTTGTTGCCGCTTCCATTTCGTATTCAAAACATTAGCGTTTTAACACTTTTAATTACAGTAGCATGCCAGAAGATACACGCTGAGTGAAAGGATTGATTGGAGCGGAGACTGGGCGACTCCTTGGGGATCAGCGATATAGAGGAACGAAGGCTAAAAGCATCACGTCCTGTGATAACGCCTTCGTGACCAACATCCTGCTGTTGCTGTCGCTGCGCTTTCGCACAAACAAAACCAAAACCTGCTGTTGCTGTCGCTGCGTTAACACTACGCTTTCGCGCAAAAAACATCTGTTGGCCCGAGACCCTGCAGTGAAGCGAAGCGGCTCATCTGACGCCCCCAGGAAGCTCTGCTCTGTGCGAAAGCGTAGCGACAGCAACAAATGTTTTAACTGTGCGAAAGCGAAGCGACAGCAACAACAAATGTTTTCTGTAGCGAAAGCAAAGCGGCAGCTACAAATGTTTTAACTGCGCGAAAGCGAAACGTCAGCGGCAAAGCGCCCAGTCGGAGCGGAAATCAATCCCTCATTTTTGCCGAAGAGCCACACTAAATTAATAGTAGTTCGACAACATACAAAGGGATCGATTCAAGTCATTCCCTTTTTTATTTTCCCCTATTTTAGAAAAGTCCACTTTTCATATTGGAAACTTTGTGTATAATTCATAATAGTAGTTTTAGGAGGAAATATATGAAAAGAAAGTATAAAGTGATTATTACCATTGTCAGTCTTCTATTAGTATTGTTTGTTGGTGCTGGATTTTTTGCAGGGAATTATTTTTATAATCTCGCCTTAAATCCTAATACAGATAAATCAGCTGTGCTTGATGCACCGCACAATTCAATCGCTGTTAATCCTAAGGAAGCAAAAGAAAAAGAAGAGAGTGAAAAATGGTTTAAGGAGAATTACCAGGATTCTTATGTAAAGTCTTTTGATGATTTGAAATTACATGCCTATACGCTTAAAAATACAAACGAAACAAATAAATGGGCAATTGTTTTCCATGGATATTCATCTGATGGCTCACAAATGTCAAAGTATGCTAAGCATTTTTATGATACAGGCTACAATGTTCTCATACCAGATGCAAGAGCTCATGGAAAAAGCGAGGGTGACTATATTGGGATGGGCTGGCACGATCGGCTTGATGTAGTCTCATGGATTAATAATGTTACCAATTCAGATAAAAACGCTGAAATTATTTTGTATGGTATTTCCATGGGAGGTGCTACAGTGATGATGGCCTCAGGAGAAGATCTCCCTAACAATGTTAAGGCTATAATTGAGGATTGCGGTTATTCCTCAGTTTGGGATGAATTCTCCTACCAATTACAAGAAATCTTTCATTTACCGGCCTTTCCTATTATGCACTTCTCTTCAATTGTTACGAAAGTAAGAGCTGACTATACGCTTGGTGAAGCAAATACTGTCGAGCAAGTTGCCAAATCGAAAACGCCGATGTTATTTATTCATGGAAGTAATGATACATTTGTGCCATCTAATATGCTAAATGAAGTATATGAAGCTGCCAATGTACCGAAGGAGAAAATGATAGTTGAAGGTGCTGGACATGGCGGTGCAGAAAGCGTTGCTGGTGATTCGTACTGGGAAACTATTAATAACTTTTTAGTGAAATACGTAAAGTAAGTTTCCTTTTTCCAACCGTTCATGTGCCTGCCGTAAAGCACCTGAACGGTTTTTTGGGCTACCTGAGCAGTTTTTCTAACAAAAAAACTCCATTTTGAAAAAGAGTTAATCAAAATGGAGTTAATTATCTAATTTTACCGATCTTCATCTATTGTCGTTTCATCCATTCACAAAGTGCATGTACTGTCTCTCTATTTTTGGCAGGTGGATACTGATGAGCGTAGCGACGATCATACCATGTCTCATATGATATATTGGCATCTTTTAAATAAAATTCTAACTGTCTAGCATGTTCAATATCTACATTTTCATCACGATAGCCATGAATAATAAGGACAGGAGCTGTCATATGCTCTACCTCAAAAAGTGGTGTTCGGGCATCATAAGCTTCTGGTACACGATTAGGTGTCCCTCCAATTACACGCTTCATCATTCGGCGCATATCTGTTCGCTCCCAATATGTAGCTGTTGCATCAGATACTCCTGCCCATGTTACAACAGATGTAATATCTCTACGTAAGATTGCAGTCCAAAGTGCCATAATACCGCCACGTGAAAAACCAAAGACATGAATATTATCATTACAGAACTGCTTTAGTACGTCTACTGCGTATACAGCGTCATAACGATCAGCTCCTGCAAACTCATCTCGACCTTCTCCACCTCGATTGCCACGGTAATATGGGGCAAAAACGATAAAGCCTTGTGCTGCAAACTGAGCGACACGCGAAGGTCTAACCATACCAATGCTTTGCATCCCTCCACGTAAATATAAAAAACCATCATATGTACCTTCTGCCTTAGGTTCCGCTAATAATCCCTTCACACGTAGACCCTGTGACATATACGTGATTTCCGTTAAACGAATAGCTGGATTGGGCGAAGGATAAGGACGTTTTTTAACGATCTTACCATTGGTCATAATGTTTCAACTCCTCCAGCATTTTCTTCATTCCTTCATCCTTCATATGAAAACTTAAATTTGGATGATTAGTAAATTCTTCATCTGTTAGCCAAGTCATCCCTGAAGTTTCTAAATCAAAATCAATGTCCTCCTGCCCCGCAAACTGTGCAGTAAAGACCGTTTTACAAAATAAATTGTCATCATGAACGGCATATTCAGCAAACCATCTAAGGTTTTTTACATGAACACCAGTCTCCTCGAATACTTCCCGAACCGCTGCCTGCTCCAATGTTTCCCCAGGTTCTAGCTTTCCACCTGGAACCTCTACACCACGGCGTTTATGAATCGTACATAACCACTTATTTTCATGCTTTAATAAAACAAGTACATGCTTAGGCTCAACGTCCAATTCGCCTCTTATAAAACTTAAATCCACTCGTAAACCATTTAAATCTGTAAATGAGAACATGCTCATCAACTCCTTTGTTCATGTTAAAGCCTTATTTCACACACTGAGCCCAATCAATTACTAATAGAGATTGGCATTCTTCGGTGTTATGGTGATGGTCTTTTATTTTCACTATAGTGTAATCATGTAGCTACAATCAACAAATAAAATTCACTACTTTTCAACTCCGATATTTACAAAGTGTAAATATCATGTCATTAAGATTGATTTTCACGAATGAGAGTTATTAGCAACGATCTTTGAGAAAACAGCCTTTTATAATTGAAAGTACAATAAAAGTAGTTTTCACTAATTAATTCTTAAATAAAAAAGATCACTGAAGTATTCAGTGATCTTAACTTTTAAGCACGTTTGTTGAAATAAGGAAGTTGCTCCACAAATGCCTTTGTATCCGCATCCCCATATTCATGAACTAGTGCATAGATTTTTTTTAATCGTAAATCAATTTCATCATTTTCTCTATCAAGATGATATTGGATATATGGCAATTGCGCACGCCATGCATTCGCAATCTCCAACATCTGCATTTGCTGAAATATTTTTTCAAATACATCTAATGCTTGTCTGTCTACATTGAGCTCAAAATTCCACGGTCCTGCATATGGATTTGTATAATATGTTCTATTGGCAAGTGAAAAATATACACGCTGACGATCCATTTTTACAAAACACTCCTTTTACCATAGTATGGCGGTAAAAGTACTGTTTTATTCGCTGGAATGTCAAACTTCCTTCACAACTAAGTAAGTTTATCTATTTTATAATAGGAAGTGATGAATCAGGAACGGAGTGAATGCCATGAGTTTAGTCACACTCTTAATTGTAGCCGCAATCATCGTTGTATTAATAACGGTCGCGACTATTATTAGTGTCAATCGTGCGTATGCTTTTAAACATACAGTTGACGAAAAACCTCAGCAAAGCTTTCATCGAGATGATGACTAGTTCAATTTGTACATTTTTTTTAGCAATTCTTTTATAATATTATTATCAAGTAGAATTTGGAGTGAACGCAATGGGAGTACCATTACCAATAATCATTATGATCGCAATGATGATGCTTATGTTTGGCGTATCTGTCATTATCCTGTTGAAGAAAAAAAGCAATTTCTTTACACAAACTATCGATGCTAAGCCTAAGCAATCCAACGCTCAACAAGAGGACAAAGAAATATGAAATATCCCTTTATATGGCTCATTAAGTTTTACAGAAAATTTATATCACCCATGACACCGCCATCCTGTCGCTTCCATCCTACATGCTCCTCCTATGGACTTGAAGCTTTTCAAAAACACGGTGCCATTAAAGGATTCTATTTAACGATTAAACGTATATCAAAATGCCAACCATTCCATCCAGGCGGCTTTGATCCAGTACCTGAAAAATGGCCTTCGAAAAAGAATTAATCTTCGAGGGTCATTTTTTCTTGTGCTTTTTTAAGATGTACGTTATTATAGAAACTGTTCAAAAAAATAAATCGTAATGATTACTATTAAAAAGAGGTATACAATAAGATGAAAAAATTATTTTTGTTATTTTCAGTTGCAGTACTTGCCCTATTCACTGCTGCCTGTGGGGATAAATCATCAACGTCCAAACAGTCAGAGACAAAAGATAAATTAACAATTTACACGACTGTCTATCCATTAAGTTATTTTGCACAACGTATTGGTGGCGATTTTGTAGAGGTTTCTTCTATTTACCCTACCGGTGCCAATGAACACACATTTGAGCCAACACAAAAAGATATGATGAAATTAGCAGATGCTGATATATTTTTCTATATTGGCTTAGGGCTAGAGGGCTTTGTTGAAAATGCCAAAAAGACTCTAGCTAATGAAGATGTAACAATGGTGGCAACAGCAGACCAGGTTTCAGATGAAAAATTAGCTATGAGCTCAGGTCACTCACATGATGATGAAGAGGAAGCACATCACGGTCATGAAGACGGTCATGAAGATCATGATCACGGTAATGTAGATCCACATGTTTGGCTATCACCAACGATCAGTCAAGACTTAGCACTTTCCATTAAAAATACTTTAGTCGAAAAAATGCCAGAACAAAAAGCTACATTTACAGCTAACTACGAGACATTGGTAAAAGAACTACAAGATTTAGATAACGAATTTAAAGCAACGGCGGATAAAGCGCAAGAGAAAACATTCTTCGTATCACATGCAGCATTTGGCTATATTGCAGGACAATACGGCTTAAAGCAAGTACCAATAGCCGGTTTAAACTCGCAAAATGAGCCTTCTCAAAAAGAACTTACAACGATTGTTGATAAAGCAAATGATTTGCATATTCACTACATTTTATTCGAGCAAAATGTCTCTTCTAAATTAGCAGAGGTTATCCAAAAAGAAGTTGGTGCGAAATCTCTTGTCTTGCATAATTTAAGCGTTTTAACAACAGATGATGTAAAGAAAAATGAAACTTACTTCACCCTTATGAAAAAAAATATTCAAACCTTAAATACTGCCTTAAACGAACACAAATAAATGAGTAAGGAGGTGCCCCGAAAATCGTATAGGGGCACCTCCTTTATTATGACGTACTTTTCTTGTGGCATTCGTTTTTCCGTTCTATCAATACTTATTAGCCCTTTTTTCTTATACAAAGTATTTTGTATTATCTTTCGATTAGCCTTTAATTGGGCTATATTACTTTCTAAAATAATTGGTTCCCATTCATTTAGATGTACCTGAACACTCTTATCGCTTTCATTACTTTTCAAAAGCAGTGTAGGTTGTTCTATTAATGGCTTTACTAGTTGTTTATTTTTACTTAAAACGGACAGCCCTTTATCAAAAGAAAACTGACTATCCATAATTGGCTTTGTAAGAACTTCAATCTTACTTGTTTTTTGTAAATCGCTATAGGCTTCGTTTGTAGCAGCTGGGAAACTCGAATAGTCCCACGAGTGATCTTTTGCTAATTGGCGATCAGAAACTAAAAAATAATTATAACGTACCTCTCCCTTATGATCAGGCAAAGGATCATCCCAAGTAACGTCGATATGATACCATGCATTATCAAGCTTTACTAAGACCCAGGCGTGTAGTTGCTCCCCTACTTTTCCTGGTACATATTGTACCTCAAAGCCTTGCATCTCTAGCATTCGATAAAGTACTAAAGCATATGCCTGACAAACTCCCTTTTTTTCTGTAAGCAATGTGTAGGGGGAATATGGACTTCCTTCCGTTTCCTTTGAATATTCAGCAGATAGGACGATAAAATCATGTGCAGCTTGTATTTTTTGCAATTCACTTAATCCATGCATAGGTGCAATAATATTCGCCAAAGTCTGTTCTACAAACACTTCCTCTTGCTGTGAAATATGATAGGTAAACTCAAATCTAATGACAATATTATTGGTATAGCCTTCATATTTCCATTTAAAACTAGAAATATTGGCGTAAATATATGGATCTTGAATAGCATGTTTAATAAGCTCTGATAGTTCATCTTTTATTTCCGTCGTTTTACCAGTATATTGAATGTCAAATTCAGTAGTTAATTGCATGACTTGTTTTTGAATTTGATATTGTAGGGATTCTATTGAATTGGCTGTTGTTGTGTTCTTTTGTTCATAGTTTGCGAATACTTGCACATGACTCATTTGTAGAACAAATAATATAATGAAAACATTATATATATATTTTCTCATATGAGTCATTCTCCTTTACTAAATAGTTTATGCCTGTCATTTCTTATTATGTTAATGAATGATTAATTTAATCCTAAAAATTTACTAAAGATGACTCTTAAAACGAATAAATAAAGGCTTCCCTTTATAGTGTTGAAAAAAACTATTATTTAGTTGAAATAAATGAAAGTATGGCTGTTCTGCAAAACGAGGGGTTGATTTCCGTTCCGGCTAGGCGCTAGGATGTTGGTCACGAAGGCGTTATCACAAGGATGTGATGCTCTTAGCCTTCGTTCCCCTATCGCTAATCCCCAAGGAGTCACCTAGCCGTAACGAAGATCAACCATAGTCACAAAGTATGTCACTCTTATAGAGTCATAAAACGAAATTTCAGTAAGTGGTTTTTGTCTCGAAAAAGTGAAGCGCCACAGCATTTATATTATTTCCCTGATCATTTTGTTTTTTTAAACACATAAAAAGAGCATCGATTCCGATGCTCTTTTAGTGTGAAAATTATTAATTTCTTTTTGTCTCAGTAATTATAGGCTCATCATATGAAACAATATCTATAATATGGTTCAAACAAGGAATTTGATAGTGAACGAACTGCTTTTCAGGATTTATATCTTCAGCAATTGTTCCTGCTTTAATAAAATCCAAATATTTTGAAAGCTTCTTTTTGTATTAGTTCATTAATTTTCTCCGAAGTAGCTTATTGGCGCCGTTTCGTGGGAGCTTGTCCGTAACAATAATCTCTTTTGGAAGTTTATATTTCGCAAGTTTCTTTTGACAAAATGCTTGTAATTGTTCTACTTGAACATGTTCTTTTAATACAACAAAGGCGATTGGTACTTGTCCCCACTTATCATCATCAATGCCGCATACTCCCGCTTCTTTTACAGCAGGATGTGTAAGTAGCACATTTTCTATTTCAGCAGGATAAATATTTTCGCCACCTGAAATAATTAAATCAGCCCGACGATCGATAACAAATAAATAACCATCTTCATCTATATATCCAATATCCCCAGTATGGAGCCAGCCATCAATCATTGCTTCTTTTTGAGCAAAACGACCAATGTACCCTGGTGTAACATGTGGACCACGTATGCAAATTTCTCCTTCACCATTGTCATTCTGCTCAGCAATGCGAATTTGATTAAAAAATAATGGTTTTCCCGCTGAACCAATTTTTTTCATCGCATCTTCATTTGCTAATGTTGCAGTTTGTGACGAAGTTTCAGTCATACCATACGTTTGAGCTACAGCTAAATGTAATGCATGCGCTCTTTTTAAATAATCCACTGGCACAGGTCCACCACCTGCGAGCATCATTTTAAATTTCGGTGAGGCTTGTGCGTTTCTCTGTTCAAGAGTATGTAGAATCCTTTCTAATGTGACAGCGACTACCGACATATGTGTAACCTCGCCATCCATTATATTTTGCGAAATTGCTTCTGCATCAAAGTGATCATATAAATGCACTTTATTTCCGTACAACAGTGAACGCACCAAAATAGAAAAGCCGCTAATATGAAAAAGTGGTACAGCACATAACCAAGTATCATCCGCATGCAAACCTATATTTAATACTGAGGCCGTTGCACTTGCCTGGTGATTTCCTACTGTTTGACAAACGCCCTTTGGAAAACCAGTCGTACCAGATGTATACATAATCGATGTTGTTTGGTTTAAAGACCATTCTTTCGTAATATCAATAGCCGTTTCTGTACTTTTTTCTATAGTAGAAAATAAATAATTAGTCGTATGTGATGGTAATTTTTCTATATCCTCATCGGCAACTATTACTGCCATAGCTTCTGAATCCTCTAGCTGGTAAGCAATTTCATCCTGTGTTAGCCTACGATTTAGCATGACCATTTCACATTGTAAATGCATACATGCGTACATCATAATTACAAGAGAAGGCTTACTCGGCCCCATTATTGCAATACGGTCGCCTTGCTTAATATCCAGTGTTGTAAGTTGACGAGCACGTTTTAAAGATAAATCATTTAACTCTTGAAATGTCCAAGTCTGCTCATTATATGTTAAACCGTTTCGTAAAGGTGTTAAATACGCTCGCTGTAAAACCCAATTCAGATACATTTCGTTATTCCTCCAATCTGCCTTATCTTGCCGTTTCATCGTAGTATCCTTCAGTTGGACATGGAGTCCCGTTACTCTGCCAAGTCTATCCGACTTGCCCATTTAGATATACAAAAAGCTCGTATCTCAGTAAGATACGAGCCGTTCATCGCTTCAGATCATCAAGGGAATCTTGGGAATTGACCGAAATCTGGTTGACGTTTTTCTTTAAATGCGTCACGACCTTCTTTAGCTTCATCTGTTGTGTAATAAAGAAGAGTAGCGTCGCCAGCCATTTGTTGAAGACCTGCTAAACCGTCTGTATCTGCATTCATTGCTGCTTTTAAGAAGCGTAGAGCAGTTGGAGACATTTCTAGCATTTCTTCACACCATTGTACAGTTTCATCTTCTAATTGCTCATAAGGAACAACTGTGTTAACTAATCCCATATCAAGTGCTTGCTGTGCATCATATTGACGGCAAAGGTACCAAATTTCACGCGCCTTTTTATGACCAATAATACGTGCAAGATAGCCTGAGCCATATCCAGCATCGAATGAACCAACTTTTGGTCCAGTTTGTCCAAAACGAGCGTTGTCAGCAGCAATTGTTAAGTCACAGACAACGTGTAATACGTGTCCTCCACCAATTGCATAACCTGCTACCATCGCTACTACAGGTTTTGGAATAACACGGATTAAACGTTGTAAATCAAGGACGTTTAAGCGCGGGATTTCATCTTCACCAACATAGCCGCCATGACCGCGTACTTTTTGGTCTCCACCTGAACAGAAGGCATGTTCACCTTCACCTGTTAAAATGATAACTCCAACATTTTTGTCATCACGTGCACGTGAAAAAGCATCGATCATTTCCATTACCGTTTTTGGTCGGAACGCGTTGCGTACTTCTGGACGGTTAATCGTAATTTTTGCGATACCGTTATAGAACTCATACTTAATGTCTTCATAAGTATGTAAACTTGTCCATTGACGTGTCATTGAATTGCCTCCTAATAATTAAATTCGTCTCGTTCAAATCGAGGCGAAAACGTAAAAATTTTATTACTATCAATTATGCCTCGGCATAATTGCGTCTGGAATCGGCTTTAACTTCTCTCATTGGTGTTGAAAGAAGTTAAATACTCCTCTACTATTGTAGCAAACTCAGCGGGATTTTCCACATGAATTGCATGTCCAGCGTCATTTACTGTGGTATGCTTGGCATTTTTTAATAACGCTTTCATTTCTAGTGCTATTTTACAAAATTTCTCATCGAGTGATCCTGTAATTAAAAGCATAGGAAATTCAAGCTTCTCCAATGCTATCCAATTTGATGGTTGGCTTCCTGTACCAATGCCTCGTAAGCTACCTGCCAAGCCTTCCTCCTTCTGAGAAAGTCGTTCGAACCTAATCGCTTTTTGCACATTGTGTGGTAAACGCTTTTGAGATTCAAACAAAGGAATGGTCTCCCATGCATTAACAAATGATATCAAACCATTACTAATTATTTTTTCAGCGAGAGCGTTATCCCTCTCACAACGTTCAGAACGTTCCTTTGCCGTTCGTAAACCTGGCGAAGCACTTTCTAAAATTAGCTTTTCAATGCGTTCAGGGTAGGAGATTGCATACGATAATGCAACTCTTCCCCCCATTGAATAGCCTAGCAGCGTAATTTTTTTTAGCTCTAATTGGCTAAAGGTTTCCTCTAAATCTTGGATTTGCTCTTGCATAGAGAAACGACTAATTTGCTGAGGTATTGCCGTTTGACCATGTCCAATTAAATCAATGGCAATAACTCGTACATTAGGTAGAGCTTTCGCTAAATTTCGCCATGTAGCCGTACTTCCTGTAAAACCATGCAATGCAACGAGCGTTTGCTCCGCTTCTTCATTCCAGATTTCCACGCTCGTTTCAAGTCCACGAATCATTAGCTTTGCCATGCTTTTAGCCCCGCATTAATGCGATTCCACAACGCTCGATGCGCATATACATTTTCCTCTCGGTTCGTGAAAATTTCGATTAAGCGCATCGGTCGTTTCTTCATAGTAGTGAACTTTACTGATAGCTCTGAAATATCGTCTACACGTATATAGTCCATTCCGTACATGTTGGCAATATCAAAGAATTCTAGGGCAGTTGGTGTCCCGAACAAATCTTCATAATGTGCCTCGACTGTAGATTGTGGTAAATAAGAGAAAATACCGCCGCCATCATTATTCATAACGATTATTGTTAGGTTGCATTCCTGGTATCTTGAAGCAATTAACCCGTTGACATCATGTAAAAAGGCTAAATCGCCAATAAGCAAGTAGGTTTCGCGGTTATTTCCTTGACTAAAGCCCATTGCTGTCGATACGACGCCATCAATACCGTTCGTTCCACGATTCGCAATAATACGAAGATCTTTTGGTGTCGCCATTAAAAACGTATCAATATCACGCACTGGCATACTGCTACTTACAAAAATATCACTACCATTAGGAATCATTTTGAGTAATCGACTTACCATTGCTCCCTCATCAATCGCACCGTCAGAATAGTGTTCAATATACTCTAGTGCTATATCATTAGCATCTTGCCACTCAGCTAAATACGCTGCTTCTAGTGCTGTTTCAGAGACTTCTAATTGCGTGAGCCACTCACCAATACTTGCATGAACAAAATGAGTAGACGCACCTGTAGCATCACGGAACATCGGATCTTCATCGACCACAATATAAGCATCTGGCTGCGATTTAGTAATAAATTGCATAATAAATTTAGAAACAGGCTGTGCTCCTAAACGTAGTACCGTGTCTGGTTTAACTAATGCTTTAAAATCTTCGCTCTTCATAATTGCATCGTACGTTGTGATCATATATGGTAGACAATCCTCTGGGACAGACGAGCGCATATTAGATAAACTCTCGACAATGACCGGCCATTTTAATTGGCGAACAAACTCCCACATCATTGTTAAATCTGTACCTAGTGCTAACTCCCCAATAATAACAAAGCCTTTTTTAGTTGCACGTATAATCTCCGATAACTCTTGTTGAGTCGCCATGGAAGGTATTAACTGACCCATACTACTGTGCTTAAATGTCGCTTCAGGAAGTTCCTCTCGAAAATCAATTAACAAAGGTTCTCTAAACGGTACATTAATATGCACTGGTCCAAATGGTGCGCTCATTGCAATCGCTACCGCACGTGCGATATGACGCTCGATAAACGGCAATGTTGGTGCTGCATCATCTGCCAACGGGAGATCCACGCTCCACTTGACATGGGAGCCATATAAATTCGGCTGATTAATAGCCTGTGGTGCACCTACCTCTCGCAATTCATGCGGACGATCAGCTGTGATTACAATTAACGGTACACGGGCATAGCTTGCTTCAACAATGGCAGGAAAATAGTTTGCCGCAGCTGTTCCCGATGTGCATAAAAGAACAACAGGTTTTGCGGTAGCCTTTGCAATTCCTAACGCAAAAAAGGCAGCAGATCGCTCATCAACCTGACGATACATATGGAGCTGTTTCGTTGAAGCAAATGCATAAGCTAAAGGTGTAGAACGTGAGCCAGGGCTGACAACAACGTTTTCAACACCAGCTTGCACTAGTGACGCTACCATTTTATAAACATAATCCGTTAACATTTCTCGTTCACTCATGTAATTGTCCTCCTAGCGCACGAAGCATTGGACGGAATTTCACTAATGTTTCCTCATATTCAGATTGTGGCTCTGAATCTGCTACTATACCGCCACCAGCATATAAATAAGCCTTATCCTTAACTAAAGCAGCAGAACGAATGGCCACTGCAAATTCCCCATTGCCTTCAGCATCTACCCAACCAATTGGAGCTGCATAAAGTCCACGATCCATAGGCTCATACTTACGTATAGCTGCCATTGCCTCTTTCCTTGGCACACCGCCTAAAGCTGGCGTTGGATGCAAAGACTTTGTCAGTTGTAATATAGTTGCCTCATTATTCAACTGACCTTCAACAGGTGTATATAAATGTTGTATATCTCTAATCTTTAGTAAGCGAGGGCTATCTGGTACTTTCATCTCGACACAATTTTTACGGAAAGTTTCCGCAATCATATCGACAACATATTGATGCTCGCCACCGTTTTTCGAATCATTTAATAAGCTTTGTCCATAAGCTTCATCTTCCTCTGCTGTCTTACCACGTTTAATAGAACCTGCCACACAAGATGAAAAGGCGCGGCCCTTTTCTACTTTTACAAGACGTTCAGGGGACGCACCAAAGAACAATAATTCTTGATGCTCTAAACCAAATAAATAGCTCTCTGGCTGCTCATGAATAATTTGTGATAATACCTGTGGTGAAGAAACTTCTTCTTTAAATTGCAATGCTAGCGAGCGTGCAATAACAACTTTATCTGCCTTCTTTTGCTTAATCAATGCTGTTACTTGGTCAATCGAAGCTAAATACGGTTCCTTATATGGCTCAAAATAACTTGTGATTTCAGGCTTTGAATACGTTTTCACTTCTTTTACCTGCGCAGCATGAATTAAATGATCTCGCTCTTTTCGTAACGCGTCAAACTGAGGCTCTGCTTGCCCATCTTTTGAAAGAAGATGGATACTTACAAATGCTTTGTCATCACGTATGACGAGCTGATATGTTGCGAGCGCAAAAAAAGCTTCTGGAAAGTCTGTCCACTCCCCAGCAACATTATTTAGTGGATCGAATGTAAATCCGCCAAATAAAATTGGCTGTAGCTCACTTTGTCCCTTAACACAGTTTTTTGTTATTTTTTTCCATTCCACTTCTACTGCATCGTAGCGATCATTTTTGGCGTTATTTTGTATTGTATAGGCATGTCCTAGCCCTACTAATGTCATTGTTTTTTCTCTATTTTGCCAATAAAATCGTTCACCTTTATAATGTTCCTCACCCGCCGCATAAAATGCGAGCGCCGATAAGCGACTTACTTCAATTGTTTCCATATAAAAATGAAGGCTTTGGCCCAAAGAGTCCACTTCTACTTCTGTGGCTTGGTACCACTTCTGTTGCATGAAAATTACCTCCGTTGTTGCAATGTACATAATGAATGACGCACGGTATGTTTTGTACTCGCTCTAACTTTCAATATAAATTTTAACTGCTTTGGCTTTTCTATAACACAAATTGGACAAACCTTTGCATAATAAAGTGATTGTTTGTACTTTTACCACATCATATTTATATTGTTAAAATAGCTGTCATTTTATTTTGCTAGCTTATTCTTTGTACTGTTGCTATTATCTTAATTATTGTTTTCAGTTCATAAATGCATGTTCTATTGTATCATTTTTTTTATCTGAACTGTATGTAATAAGCTGTGAACCTATCCAATTTCTCATTCTTCGTATAAAATAAGAATAGTCTACAACATTTGAAGGAGAGAAAGACCTTATGACCAAAGTCATTGAAGCTGATAGGGGTTTTAAAGTTTGGTGGCATTTAACACGTCCACATACTTTAACCGCTTCATTCGTTCCAGTATTTTTAGGAACAGCGATTGCCTTGGCAATTGAAAAACAAACAATCGATTATGGACTATTTTTTGCTATGCTCATTGCAAGTATGCTTATACAAGCAGCAACAAATATGTTCAATGAATATTACGATTACAAATTAGGACTAGACAACGAAAATTCTGTCGGTATCGGTGGAACGATTGTACGTCACGGTGTTCAACCAAAAACTATTATGATGATTGCCTTAAGCTTTTATGCAATCGCTATGCTGCTTGGCATTTACATATGTGCCTCTACCTCTTGGTGGCTTGCTGCCGTAGGACTTGTTTGTATGCTGATCGGTTTTTTATATACTGGAGGACCTTACCCTATAGCCTATTCACCATTTGGAGAACTTGTATCTGGCGCTGTTATGGGGATGGGTATTATCTTAATCGCCTTTTATATTCAAACACTTACAGTAACTTTTGATGCTGTTTTACTTTCAGTACCTAGTATGATTTTAGTTGGGGCAATCATGCTGTCCAACAACATTCGTGATATCGTTGGCGATACAGAAGGTGGTCGAAAAACGCTTGCTATTTTAGTTGGCCGAGACAATGCCATTTCTGTCCTATCTGGCTTTTTTATCATTTCGTACTTATGGGTAATCGCTCTTGTAGCAATTGATGGTATTACCTTTTGGGCTCTAATCATTTTCTTAAGTGTTCCAAAACCACTTCGTGCGATTCAAATTTTCCGCGATAAAAAAGAAGCTAAAGAAGTGATGCCTGCGATGAAATTTACAGCGCAAACAAATACATTCTTCGGCTTCCTCTTAGGAATCGGTTTATTGATTCAATATTTCTTTTATTAGTATGATCCATCATTAAAGATGCAGCAGCCTTAAAAGGTTGCTGCATCTTTTACATAGCGTCGAAAATTATTACTTGCAATACCGCAAACTTCTTCGATTGAAAATTGTTCACGTAATGCCTCTAACAAATTTTGTGCCTCCCCTGCGTGCGCTAATCCTTTGACAGTAACATCTATACCATCGAAGTCTGACCCTAGTCCAAGGTGCTCTACCCCTACTATATTCGCTAGATGCTTCACATGCGCTACTAAATCATCTATCTTAGCATTGTCTCGGATAAAAGTCGGGTAGTATACGACATGTATATGACCGCCATGCTCGACAAGTGCTTTCGCCTGAGCATCCGATAAATTTCTAGGATGCTCACAAATTGCACGTGCATTACTATGACTAGCAATTAGATGCTTCGCTAGTGGCAAGACATCCCAAAAGCTCTGTTCATTTAAATGGGAGACATCGATAATAATATCCCTCTCATTTAGCAAGTTTATAACTTCTTTACCAAATGATTTTAAACCAAGGCTTGCATCCTGTTCAGCACCGTGGGCTACAGCATTTTCTTCATTCCACGTTAGACCAACAAGCTTTACACCTGCGTCTAATATGGCAGTAAGCTTTGCTAAATCTTCACCGATTGGGCCACAGCCCTCTAAGCTTAAAATGGCTCCAATTTCATGCGGAGCTAAAGTATCTAATTGGGACCAATCCGTAATATGCAGCATGCCCTCAGTTTGTAATACATGTGTATGGAAGGCTTCAATTTGCCGCACCGCCTCTAAAAATTGCATGCTTTGCGGAATGTTAGGGTTTATAAAAATAGCAAATACTTGTGCCTTAACCCGACCTAAATGTAATCTCTCTCGATTGGCATGCAAACGTACATCATCTTCAAATTTTGCCGCTTCTAAAGTTGTTAATTTCAATAGAGCATCACAGTGTAAATCAATTATATCCATATTCTCACCCCATACAGCTATTATACTGCCTGTGAGTGAAAATGCTTACTAACTTTTATCTTGTGGTGTATCGGAAGAGCCAAATTCCTCAAGTTCTATGAAATCATCTGATTTTGGGGTAGAAGACAATACATCTTCCTCTACTGGCCTTAAATTATCTTCTTTGTGCTCCGCATGCTCAACACATGTCAATGCTTTCGGCATAGCTTCTAGGCGACCAATCGGAATCTCTTCACCACATACAGCACATTTACCATATGTACCGTCCTCCATCGCTTGTAGTGCAGCCTTTATTTCTTCAGCATCGTCACCACGGTGTTCATCAATCGCCATTTCCGTTAGTTGATCCGTTAAATCACTCGCATTGTCAGCTGGATGATTATCATAATTAGATAGCTCTGTCGCTTGTGGACGCTCTGATTCCTCCAGTTGCTGTTCTATTTCCTGTAGCTCCTGCTCTAATTGCTTTTTCAATTTTTCCATTACTTGTGGGTTCAAAAAAATCTCCTCCTCATGCCTTCATTTTTTCCTAAATTAATATTTCTAAAACATGAAAGCATGAGAAGGAATCACTTATTTTTTGTATAATTATTTTCATTTAGTAAATGTTTTTTATAGCGACAGTGAAACGTCAGCTATAATTACGCTAAAGTGAAATTTTGGATGGTATCATGTAAAAATTGCGCTGCTCCTTCAGCAACACGTTCATCGTAATAAGCTGAAAAGCGTTCATCCGCTACATACATCTGAGCTATACCTGCATGTGCTTCCTTAGAATATTGTGCCCACGAAAAGCTAAGCCAACGTTTATGAAGCTCTGCTACTTCCATTGCCACATCATTGTTTGTATCGCCGATTGCCATCGCTTCTTTTAAACGAGCAAATAATTGCTGTTCTAGCTGCTGCATAGCCTCATACTGGTCTTCGGTCATATTCATTAGCTTCGCATTCGATGCATCAACCGTTTTATCACCATATTTTGCACGAACCTCTTGACCATATTGCTTTTCATTCTCCTCGATTAGTTTCTCTTTAAATCCATTAAATTTCTCTTCATTTGCCATTGGTTGTTCCTCCTCTATAGATTGAATGGTTTTTTCCACTGTTTGTAATATCTTTTCAAGCTGTTCCTTGCGTTTCAGTAAAGCCGTACGATGGGTTTTAAGTGCCTCTGTATGTTCAAAATCTGGCGATTGAATAATTTCCTTAATGGTCGCTAACTTCATATCTAATGCTCTATAAAATAAAATTTGCTGGAGCATATCAACTTCAAACTGTCCGTAAAATCGATAGCCCACCTCATTGGTTCTTGCTGGCTTCAGTAATCCAATTTCATCGTAATAGCGTAGTGTTCTTGTGCTAACTCCGGATAATTGAGCAAGCTCTTGAATCGTAAATTCCACACTGTTCACCCCCTCTACTACTACTGTAAATCTTTACGCAACGTTAAGGTCAAGGAAAAAAATAAAAAAATTTGTTCTTCGCCATAACGTGTGGTTGATTTCCGTTCCGACTGAGCGCTTTGCTTTCGCGCTGATAACACATTTGTAGCTGCCGCTTCGCTTCAGGGTCTCGGGCCAACAGATATTTTTTGCGCGAAAGCATAGTGCTAACGAAGCGGCAGCGGCACCGATGTTGGTCACGAAGGCGTTATCACAGAATGTGATGGTTTTAGCCTTCATTCCTCTATCGCTAATCCCCAAGGAGTCGCCCAGTCGTAACGAAGATCAACTTATATATATTGCATAAGTCTTTCAAATTTCATCCTTCAATACATGCGCATGAAAAAAAGCAAACTAGATTTTTTATTATCACTAGTTTGCTCATTATCAATTATGCCCTTGGCTAATTGCGTCCGAAATCGGCATTGGACCAACAGATGTTTTTTTGCGCGAAAGCGTAGTGCTAACGCAGCGTCAGCAGCATGAAGTTGGTCACTCAGTCGTGTGTTGTTGTAGTTGCTGTCGCTTCGCTTTCGCACAGTTAAATTGCCACAGGACGTGGGGTTCTTAGACTAAGTTCCTCTATTATAGCGGGTGTTTGGACACCCGCTATAATAAGTTAAATGTTTGCATATTTCCCATGCCACATAATATCTCTATAGTTTTCTACATCTGTGTCACCTTCAGTGTTAATAAACAATATACGAGAATTTTCATCTATTTGTAATGTATCTTTCAGTTCTATATATTGCTCATTCATCATCAACTCATAAAAACATCCAACTGGGGCAGCTCCAGATTCTCCAGCAATAATTCTTGCATCTGTTGCTAGTGGATTTCCAAGAATGCGCATACCTGTAGCGGCAATTTCCTCATCACAGCAAATACTCACCTTCGTATAAGTCTTTAATAAATCCCAAGCTAGTGGATTCGGCTCACCACAGGCAAGACCTGCCATAATGGTTTGCATCTCTCCACCAACCGTTACAAATTGCTCAGCTCCTGCTTTAAAGCTTTCATAATAGCAATTCGCTAGAAAAGGCTCAACTAAGACAAATGTAATCTCTTGCTCATAGTATTGTTGTAAGAAAGCTACAACTGCACCTGCAAAAGATCCAACCCCAGCTTGTAAAAATACATGGGTAGGTGCTTTTTCCAACTGCAGGGCGACTTCTTTTATTAGCGTTGTATAGCCTTGCATAATCCATAACGGAATTTCCTCATAGCCTTCCCACATCGTATCCTGAATAACGACCCAGTCATTTTCTGTTGCTAGTTGTGAAGTATAACGAACTGTATCATCATAATTCATTGTCGTTATTTCAGCATATGCACCTTCATTTTTAATATTTTGGAGGCGCTCCTCAGCACTACCTGCTGGCATATAAATGCGTGCTTTCAAACCAAGCTCTCTAGCAGCCCAAGCTACTCCACGACCATGATTGCCATCGGTCGTTGAAATAAATGTTAAGTCTCCTAGCTGCTCCTTTATTTCTGGTGATTTAAGCTGCTCAAACGATAACTCATCAATATTCCTATCTAACTTTTTGGCAACATACTGCCCAATTGCATAAACACCACCCAATACTTTGAATGCATTTAAGTCAAATCGATATGATTCATCTTTTACAAAAATACTTTGTACGCCAACTAGTGATGCAAAAGCATTTAAGCTTCGTAATGGTGTGCTTTCAAATTTCTCATATGTACGTTGAAATCTACCAACACGGTTTACTTGTTCTGAGGAAAAATGATGTAGAAAAGGTACTACTTGTTCTAAGTTCTTCTGCAACAAATATTGTTGGTTGTTTGTCCATAATAATTTTTCCATCTTCATCCCCTACTTTTGTTTCTATATTTATCTTAGCTTATAGCATCACAAAAAAATACTACAAGGCTGTTTTCGAATAGATTATTGCTATAATAGTTTTCGATACTTTAAATCTACTGAGTTTGAGAGGTTAGAATATGATAAGAAATGAGAAAGAGTTGAAAACCAAGCTGAATCAGTTGATTAGTGATTCTGATTTCTTGCGTTTACAAGAATCTTTTGAAAAACAAAGCTTGTTTCAATTATTGGGTTTTGGACACCGCGAAACGATGCACAGCTCTTTTATCAGTTGGTTGCTTTCACCAACGTCTTCGTTAAATTTAGGAACGTTCCCACTGAAGCGTTTTCTCTACTATATTTCTGAGGAAAATGTCTCAAATGCGAAAACCGTTATTGATTTTGATTTAATCGAATCGGACTCACTCCAACTAGAGGAAATGGAAGTGGCAACTGAGGTATCGGAGTCTGCGGTCGATCCAGAGACAAACCAGGAATTACGGGCTCGGTTTGATTTATGTTTGACGAACGATCTGGTGAAAATCATTGTGGAGAATAAGGTGTTGGCAAGAGAAAACAAAGACCAGACCGAAACCTATACGAAAATCTTAAAACAATTGGATGACTCGTATACATATGAATTAAAGGTCTTTTTGTCTCCAGATGCCACGGTAAAACCAAAATGTCCCGAGTTTATTCAAATTGATTATCAAGGGTTATATGATTTCGTCATATTGCCTTGCTTGAATCACCCGAAAATTACAACAGCAAATAAAAATATTTTAGAAGAATATATACATAATCTTCGTATGGTCTATAAAGGAGTGAATAAGCCGATGGCAAGAGTAAATGATGAGTTGTGTGTAGCAATATACGATAAGTATAAAGATGTATTAGATGAGATATTCGATGCGGTTAAAAATGAGACACCTGAAAAAAGGACGGCCAAAACGTCTTCTCCGATTCGTAAATCAAATATCTCTTGGAAAGAGTTGTATTCACGACTAAATGAAGACGAAAAAAATCTAGAAGCTACTTATGGAGGTGCCGTAAGAGAGGCAGAAATCGACCTAACAAGTGGCAAGGTCCTTTTTGAAGGAAAAGAATATAGTAGTCCTTCAGCCGCTGCCATTGCCGCAGTAAATTCCGTTAAAGGTGAAAATTACACAGAGCGTTACAATGGCTATGCGTTGTGGAGTATTGTGTATCCAAATGGTGATAAGAAGAAACTTTCTGATGTACGTGATGATATCGCTGCATCTTTAGCTCAAGAGGAAGAGGATTAAGCTCCTTCAGAACTTTTCAAGATTATTTCGTATTCAAGTATTCCACAAAAAGGCACGATTGTTTAAAAAGCATCGCTGTTTTTCCTAAAACGGGGCTTTAGTTAAAAAAACAAAAAGGCGGAATTTATTCTACACATTTTGTAAATTAAATCTGCCTTTTTGTTTTAACAGCAACAATCTTTTGGAAAATAACTTAATAGAAAAAGAAAAGTTTGAAACCTATTAATGAGATTCATCGTATATGTACTAGTATATTCAATTGGAGGTTTAAAATGGATAACCCTAGTAGAATAGCGATAATTGGAGGAACAGGGAAAGTAGGAAGGCATATAGCAGCTTGTGCAATAGAAAAAGGATATCATGTTCGGATGCTTGCTAGGAACCCGGAGAAGGTACTATATAAAAATGATAAAATTGAAATAGTAAAAGGACAGGTTCAAGAGATAGAAAGCATTCGTGAACTTCTTAAAGATTGTCAAGTTGTTATTAATACATTTGGTCAACCACCTAAAGAGGAACCTATTTATAGTAAAGTTACAGCTACTATTTTTAATGTGATGAAAGATTTAAACATTAGTCGATATATAGGTGTTTCCGGTGGTTCTCTAACGATTAAAGAGGACAAAAAAAGCATGATGAATCGTTTTGGAGCAAAGATGTTTGAAGTTATCTTTCCGAAAATGATGAAGGATAAAAAATTGGAATGGGAACTTTTATTAAATAATAAACAAATTAAATGGACACTACTTAGATTACCATTTGTGAAAGATAGCTTAACATCTAATCAGATAAAGGAAAATCTTACTGATATGCCTGGTACAAAAATTACGAATCAAGATATAGCCACTTTTATCATTGATCATATTGATAATGCAAAGTACGTGCACAAAACACCTTTTATATCCCATTAGGGTACTAGCAATAAAAAGACATGAAAAGTAACATGCTATTTTTGTAGTGTATCTTAAAGACAAATAGTATTACATTCGCCACCTTTGGACCATTTGGAAATACAAAAAAAATACAGTAGATGTAAATTACATCTACTGTATTTTAGTATGACCCGTACGGGATTCGAACCCGTGTTACCGCCGTGAAAGGGCGGTGTCTTAACCACTTGACCAACGGGCCAATGGCGGAGAAGGAGGGATTTGAACCCTCGCGCCGGTTACCCGACCTACACCCTTAGCAGGGGCGCCTCTTCAGCCTCTTGAGTACTTCCCCACAAAAAAATGGCTCCGAAGGCAGGACTCGAACCTGCGACAACCTGATTAACAGTCAGGTGCTACTACCAACTGAGCTACTTCGGAATAATGGTGGGCCTAAAT